>JBJSZP010000313.1:0-5172 GCA_046090365.1 Planctomycetia bacterium | reverse complement strand
AGGGGCAACCCCGAGCCTCCTCTTTCCTGATTCAGTTGAGGAGGCTTCGGGCTCCCCGTGTCCTGGAGCAGGCGTATGCAGGCAAGCGCAGCCATGGATGGCGCAGCGCAGCCGGAGTCGAGAGAGCCGGAGCCTGGAGGGCGCAGGCGAACGTCCGGCGACGGGATACGGGGAGCCCGAAGCCGGCGCGAGATGAAAGGGGCATGACAGCCTGAAGCCTTTCCTACACGCAGGCTACGTGGTCACGCCCTCGAGCTCGCCGTGCAGGGCGACGAGGCGGCGGTGGCGGGCGTAGCGGTCGGCGAGGATCTTCAAGGCGGCGGCGCGTGGAGCGAAGCGCGTGGGCGTGCCCGAGGCGTGGCTTGCGAGGAACGCGGCCCAGTCGGGGGCGCGGCCGGCGAGGGTGAGCGCGCGGTATTTGGCCATGAGCGCCGCGCCCCAGGCGGTGCCCTCGGCGGCGCCGTCGAGGATCACGACCGGCGCATTGAACACGTCGGCGAGGAGCTGGCCGAGGGCGGGCGTTTTCGCGAGGCCGCCGGAGAGCACGATTTCCTTGCGCGGGAAGTGTTGGTCGTCGAGCGGCTCGCTGCCGAGGCGGAGGTTGAACATCGTCGCCAGGAGCATCGCCCGGGCGACGTTGCCCGGGGTGGCGTTGCGTTCGTTGAGGCCGACGACGCAGGCCGAGCCGCCGCGTGACACGCCGAGACCGGGCTCGTCGTCCATGAAGGGGAGGGCGGCGAGGCCGCCGCAGTCGTCGGGGGCGGCGAGCAGCTGGGGGATCACCGCCGCGAAGCCGTCGCCGCGGCCGCCGCCGTTCATGCGGCCGAACATCTCGACGATGGCGTTGAGGGCCGTCGTGCCGTTTCGCAGCCAGACCATGTTGATCGGCTTGCCGTCCGGCGCACAGAAATGGTCGACACTGCCCGCTATCCCCGTGAACGGCCGGTCGCCGACCGCGTTGGCGACCACGCTCGTGCCGAAGCTCATCGACACCGTCCCCGCCGCGCCGATGAGCGAGCCGGTGAGCGCCGCCGGCTGGTCGCCCTCGGCGGGGGCGACGGGCGTGCCGGGGGCCAGGCCGAGCAGTGTCGCCCCGTGGCCGTCGAGCGTGCCGCCATCCTGGCCCGCGCGGCGCACGTGCGGGAGGAGGTCGCGGAGCGGACGGATGCCGCGGCCGCCTGCCGCTGCATGCACGAGGGCGTCGAAGTCGGCGAGCAGCTTGGAACTGTAGTCGAGCGTCGACTGGTCGATCGGGAACATGCCGGCGGCATCGCCGATCCCGAGGTTCCAGTCGCCGGTGAGCCGGTAGGCGAGCCAGCCGGAGGGGGTCGTGAGATGCGCGGTCTTCACCGCCAGGTCCGGCCGGGTGCGGATCGTCCACAGCCAGCGGGCCGCGGTGATCCGCTTGGGCATCTTCACGCCCAGCCGCTCGGTGAGCTCGTGCCCCTCGGCCTCGTTGCGACCGTCGCACCACAGCCGGGCGGGGCCGAGCGACCGGCCGAGCTCGTCGGCGATCACCTCGCCATGCATCTGCCCGCAGATGCCGACGGCCCGCACGTCGGGCTGGATGCCGAGCGCGGCGAGCTTGCCACGCAGATCGGCCATCGCCTCGCCGAGGGCTCGCTCCCAGTGGGCGGGCTCCTGCTCGTAGCAGTCGCTCGCGAGCCCGGGCACCATCTCGTAGCCCGCCTCGCCGGTGGCGAGGATCTTCATGTCGTCGTCGGTGAAGATCACCGACAGGCCCTGGGTGCCCGCGTCGATGCCGAGGAAGCCGGTGCGGTTCATGTCAGGCGTCCCACCGGAGACTGGGCGACACGCCGTGGCCGCGGGTGCCGCAGAAGCAGACGTCGATCCCCAGGTCGCGGGCCACCGCCGCCTTGAGGAGGGCGGCCTTGTCGGCGGAGGCGGCATCCTTCGCGTAGGCCACCTGGATGTGGTTCGCCTTGTGGCGGGCCATCATCTGGTCGCGCGAGATGCCGTAGGTGACCGCGTGCATGATCGGCCACTGCGGCGTCGTGGCGTCGAGCCGGCGGCGCGTCTCGTCCTCCGGCAGCTTCACGACCTGGGCGCGGCCGATGTCCATGCGGAGCTTTTCGTTTCCGTTCGTGCCGTCGACCCAGATCCGGCTCCACCCGATCTCGCCGGGCCGGCTTACGCCGGCGAGCGTGCTGCCGCCACGCCGGAAGTACATCGGCGGCTGTCGGAATCCCTCCGCCCCCTTCCAGCCGCCGATGAAGTGGGCCGGCGGCGCGCCTCCCGAGATCTCGAACACCCACACCCACTGGTCGGTCGACCGCGACTGGTCCCAATCGCCCCAGCGGATGTCGTGGAGCGTGTTTTCCACGGGTTGCCCCAGTGCCTCGTGGACCCGCTGCGTGATCAGCCCGTCGAGCCCGGCGCACTCGTCCACCTCGTTGAAGTGCACGAGCGGCTTTCCTTTCCAGAGGATGCGGCTCGAGCCTTCGGCCGAGACCGGCGGCCGCTTCGAGTCGTTGAGCATCCCCTCCACGAGGTCGCTCGCCGGCAGCAGATCCTTGAGCCCCTGTTGGTATTGGATGCCCACGCAGTCGCAGCCGAAGCGGTCGGCGATCCGCAGCGTCGCGACGTACATCTTGCACTGGAGCAGCACCTGCGCCCGCGTGAGGTCGCGGGCCTCGTCCTTGCCGAAGTGAAACCGCATCCCTGCCTTCTCGAGCCAGGCGAACACCTTGCGGGCTTCGGAGTCGCTCACGCGCATCGTCTCGTGGTAGAGCGCGCTCTGGCTGAGCCGCTCCTTGAACACGCCCGTGGCGTGGAGCAGGCGGTCGGGAATGATCGCGTTGAACATCCCCATGCAGCCCTCGTCGAACACGCCCATCAACGCCTTTTCGTGACGGAACTCCGCCGCGATCCCCGCCGCGGCCTGGGCGAGCGGCCGGGGGATTGACACCTGCTCGAGCGGCACGACGTGGCTTGTGTCGTGGTGTACGTGCCCTGTGTCGAGCCACGATTGCAGGTGCCGTCGGAAGGTCGGGCTCGCGAAGTCGTCGGCCCAGAGCGTGGCGTAAGGCACGCCCGCCTTCGTGAGTGAGCCGTTGAGGTTGAGCATGCCCACGAGGCCCGGCCACTGGCCCGACCAGTTGGCCACGGTGAGGATCGGGCCGGAGTGGGTCGTGAGCCCCGGGAGCACGTGGTTGGAATACTGCCACACCGCCTCGGCGACCACGAGCGGAGCGTCGGGGTCGAGCGCGGCGAACACGTCGAGGCCCTCGCGGGCGCTGGCGATGAAGCCGTGGCCCCGCTGCCGCGGCGCGGCGTGCCCGCGGGTGAGGGTCCAGCCGGCGGCGGCGAACGCCTTGGTGAGGTCGGTTTCGAGCGCGTGCTGGGCCCGCCAGCAGACCCGATTGGCCTCCTCGCGCAGGTCGCCGCTGGCAACGAGCACGGCCCCTTTCCCGGACGACGTTTTTCTGTTCGGGGCGGCGCCGGGACGGGGGGTGGCGGCCATGGGTGGGCCCTCGTGGAAATGGGCGAACGGCCGGAACTATACTCGGGAACTTCGGGTGCAACCATTCGTGCCCGCAATGCTTTGCCCCGGGCTTCGTTTCTCCACGCCTTCAGGAACCGCAGACCATGCCTGCCCTCCGCCTTCGCCTCGTCGCCACCCTCACGCTTGCGATCGCCGGTTCCGGTGTCCTCCGCGCTGCCGATCCGCCCGCCGCCCCGGCCGCGGCCCCTGCGGCTGCTCAGCCTCCAGCGGCTGCTCCGACCGCGACTCCTGCCCCGGCGCAGCCTGCGGCACCGGCGCCGCCTTCGAAACTGGGCGAGTTCAAGCGCTGGGTGATTGCGGCCGACTACACCACCGATGGCGCGACGATTGTCACAGCCGGTGGCGAGAGCCTCCTCTACCGGCCTGGCGACGTGGTGGTGTGGAAGGCGGACGGCACCCGCGTCGGCGACCTCGCCGGCCATCCGACCGCCGTGTGGGCCGTGCAGGTATCGAAGGACGGCGCCCTCGCGGCCACGGCGGGCTACGACGGCCTCGTGAAGCTCTGGGACCTGCCCGGCCGCGCGGCAAAGCACGACCTCAAGAAGCACAAGGGCTGGGTGCGGTCCCTCGCCTTCTCGCCCGACGGCACGAAGCTCGCGTCGGCCGGCGAGGACGGCACCGTGGTGCTTTGGAACACGGCCGACGGCAAGGAGATCAAGACGGTGGCCGCCCACGCCGGCCCGGTCACCGCGGTCGCGTTTTCGCCCGACGGTGCCACGATCGCCACCGGCGGCGGCGACAAGCTCGTGAAGCTCTGGAACTCGGCCGACGGGGCGGAGAAGGGGAAGCTCGAGGGGCACGGCGACACGCTGTGGACCGTCTCCTTCTCCCCCGACGGCTCGCGGCTCGCCTCGGCCGGCGCGGATCGGACGATCCGACTCTGGACGACGTCCGACTCGAAGGAATACGCGACGCTCGCGGGCCACAAGGATTGGGTCACGAGCCTCTCGTTCTCGCCCGACGGCACGCGGCTGGCGAGTGGCGGCATCGACGGCGCAGTGAAGCTGTGGGACGTCGCGGCAAAGGGGGAGCAGGAAGGGCCGGAAAAGTTCCCATCGAGCGTGTGGACGGTGAACTTCACGACCGACGGAGCGAAGATCTTCGTGGGAACCCATGCCGGTGGAAAGGTGATCGCCACGCCGGTCGCCAAGCTGCTCCCGCCGCCTCCACCCCCCCCGGCACCTCCTCCGGCTCCACCGCAGCCCAAGGTGGCGGCCCTGGTCCCGTCCAAGTTCACGAGCGCTGCTGGCGCCACGGGTGCGATCGCGCAGGACGGCGTCGTGCTCGTGACGGGCAATCTCGCGAAGGACACCTACACGCTCGAGGCGAAGGTTCCCGAAGGGGGCAAGCCTGTGGCCGTGCGCCTGGAACTCCTCGCGGACGACTCGCTGCCGCAGAAGGGGCCCGGGCGAGCCGGCAACGGCAATCTCGTGCTGAGCACGTTCAAGGTGATGACGGGTCCGCCCGGAGGCACCGAGGCGCCCACGGCCGTGGTCTTCACGGAAGCCAAGGCGGACTTCGAACAGGACAGCTTTGGAGTCGCCGGCGCGCTTGACGACAAGCCTGAAACGGGCTGGGCTCTCGGCGGCGGCATTGGCAAGGATCACATGGCGCGGTTCGTGGTGAAGCCCGACCAGAGCCTGCCG
>JBJSZP010000312.1:0-12519 GCA_046090365.1 Planctomycetia bacterium | reverse complement strand
GTTGCCCCTACCATTGAGCCGGCGTGAGTCACCAGCGGAGCCATGGATGGCGCAGCGCCTGTGACTCCGAGCGAACGAAGCCCATGGATGGGCGCAGTGAGCGTCCGGCGAGGTGGTACTGGGCAACCCCGAGCCGGTGCGGACGAGTTGACTCGCGAGAATTAGCACACGGACAGGCTGAAGCCTGAGTAACGCGCGTCAGTCGGCGGTGCTCGGCGGCTCGTACTCGAATTCCTTCCACTTCATCGCGCGGCGGAAAGGCTCGATCCGCAGCACCACGTCGCCGTTCTGGAAGATCCGCACCGTGCCGTTGGTCTCGCTTACCGCCACGGCCACGCTCTTCGTGCGGCGCGTGATCGCCGCGGCGGCCCAGTGGCGGGCGCCGAGGCCCTTGGCCACCGACACGCTCTCGGCCGAGGCGTCGATGTAGCGGGCGGCGCCCTCGACGGTGCCGTCGGGGCCCACCACGAAGGCGCCGTCGAGCTGGGCGATTTCCTTGATGCCCTCGCGGACGCGCGGGTCGGTGAGCTTCCGCTCGGAGCGGCTGTAGCCGCGCACCGGGTCGAAGCCGGTGGCGTGGCTCGACTGCAGCACCTTGCGGGTGTCGCCGACGACGAACAGCGTGCCGACGGGCTTGCCCTCGCGGCCCTCGCGGCCGATCTCCACGGCGAGGTCGACCACGATCTTGAGCGTCTCGAGCGGCACCTTCGTCTCGAGGTTGCGCAGGTCGCGGCTGGTGAGCTGGCCGAGGTGCTCCTCGAGCCGAAGGACGCTCACGGAGTCGGCCGTGCCGGCCTCGAAGCCGCTGTACACCGCCACCACTTGGGCCTCGGGCGCGATCAGCTCGTCGGCCACGCATTCGAGGAGGGCCTGGGTGAGCCGCTCGTGCACCGGGAGGCCGGCGACGTCGAGGAGCACCGGCTTGAGGCCGTGGTCGGCGGCGCCGTCGAGGTGGTCCTCCTCGTCGGCCGCCACGAGCATCGACGCGCCGCCGGCCCGCTCCCGCACCCGCTCCCAGTCGAGCCGCTGGTCGACGAGGAGCAGCAGCGCCTCGGCACCCGTGGTCTCGCACAGCCGCGAGCCGGCGTCGAGCAACTGCTCCAGCTGCGGCGACAGGTCGGGCGTCGGCATGCGGCACTCCCTCGCCCCGCGCGGCGGAAAGCCCGAGCGTCGGGTGCTGCCGCGGGGATCGTGCCGGGCCCGCTCGTCGGACCCGTGGGGGAAGCCTACGGAGAGTTCGCCGACGGTTCAAGAACGGTCCGCCGCGGGCGAGCCGCCGGTCAGCGGCGGCGCGGCTTGTCTGGGAAGAGCAGCGTGCCCTCGGGCTTCGTCGCCATCTGCGGCGCGTCGGGAGCGGCCTTCATCGGCCCGTGGAAGGCCGCGATGCCGCCCGGCAGCACCACGCCCCAGGCGCGTTCCTGGTAGATCGTCAGCGCGTGCAGGGCATGCCCCATCGGGCCGATCTTCCACTCGCGCGACGGCTGCCTGGCCAACGCCGTGGCCAGGAATTCGACCGCCGCCACCACGCGCGGCTGGTAGAGATCCTCCTGGTCGAGCGAGGCGACCAGCCACTCGAGGATGTGGCCCGTCGTCTGCACCTTGCGGTCGATGTCGTCCTCGCGGTCGGCCGGATACTTGAACCACTCCGTGCTGAACGAGCCGTCGGGGTTCTGGAGTTTCGTGAGGGTGAAGTTCTGGTAGTCGCGGACGAACTTGTCGGCCCGCGCGTAGTGGCCGTCGAGTTTTCCCGTCGCCCGCAGCCGCCGCTGGCAGCCATAGGCGAGGCCGAACAGTCGGTGCGTGCCGCCGCATGGGGCGCCGCGGATCGGCTGCTCGATCTCCTCGGCGACGAGCTTCTCGAGACTCCAGGATTCGCCGTCGCGGCTCTTCCATTGGGCGTCGTTGGGCAGGTAGTGGGCGAGGCCGATGAGGGCGAAGGTGAGTTCCGTCTTCGCTTTGCAGGACAGCTTCTCCTCCTCCACGAGGTCTGCCACGGTGAACGACTTCGATTGGATCGAGATCGGCGAGTTCAGGGCCACGCGGCACTGGGCCAGGATGGCGAGATATTGCGCGGAGTGCCCCTGGACCCCGATCCCCTTCTGGGCCACGAGGCGGTCGCCGACAGCCGCCAGCATCACCTGTCCGCGGCAGCGGCCGCCCATGTTCATCCAGCCGATCGCATTCGCGAGGCCGCCGCTCGGACCGCCGACCCGCACCTGTGTCGGGATGCCGAAGGCGATGAAGCCGTGCATCACTTCCCACGGCGTATTGTTGGCCGTGTTGAGCGGCCGCCGCTGGTAGGTCGCGAGCGTGTTGGCGATCAGCGACCGGAGGCGGGTGAAGCGGCGCGTCTGCGGCGGCTGCGGGCCGGTGCCCTGGCGGCTCTGGACGGCCTTGATCGCCGCCTGCTTCTGCATCATGGCCGCCGGGATCTTCGGCTGGGCCGCCGCCGGCTGCGCCACCGGGGTGGCTGGAGACCGCCGCTCCGCGATCGGAGTCGCAGGCGCCTTTTGCTGCGGCTTCGCAGCGGGGCTGTAGGTCGGATTCACCGCGGCTGCGGCCACCCGGTCGGCCGTCACCTTCAGCGACTTGGCGAACGACACCGTTTCGTCCCACGTGGGCACGCGTGGCGGTGACGCGGGGGGTGGGGCGGGCAGGCTGCCGAGACGTGGTGCGGCCGGCGCCGGCCGCTTGGCGTCGCGGTCAGCCCCCCGGGCGTCGCCGGTGTCGACGGTCTCCAGGGGCGGCGGCGTCGGGGCCGGAATGAATGCCTGCGGCGCCGGAGGTTTCTTCGTGAAGACGTCGAACAGGCGCTTTCCGGGGAAGGAACTGGCTGGCGGGGCGGCGATCGAGGCGGTGTCGGCGGGAAGGATCAGGAGGCCCGTCGCCGCGGCACCCAGCGAGCCCGCCAGCCAGAGGGCGGCCCGGAAGCGCCGGGGCGACCGTCGACACGCCCGTCGCCCGCGCGAACCCGTGCGGGTCGCGACATCGTTGGTGGATCCGTGGTGCAACAACACAAATGGTTTCGCCGGCGGGCCTTGCAAGCGTCTGCGGTGGGGTATCGGCCGTTTGCCGGTGGGGAACACGGCCGTTCGGCGGGGGCCGCGAGGGTTTCGGCAGACCGTTCGACGCCCCCAGCCTGCGCGTCTTGCCAGGTGGGCGAGAGTGGGCCCGAAAACGCCGGAAACCCCGTCAGAACAGCTTTCGCCAGGCTTCGGCGATCGACCACGGCTCAGCGCGGCCGGGGTCGGCAGCCCATTCGCGCCACGCGTTGACGTCGTTGCCCAAGTCCCGGCCGCTCACCTGCTTGAGGGCGGCGACGGCGCGGTATTGCACGGCAGGATCGGGATCGGCGAGGACGTCGGCCAGCACCGGGATCGCGGCCTGGTCCTCCAGTTCCCCCAGCATCCGGATGGCCTGGAGCCGCACGTCGAGTTCGCGGTCGGTGCGGCAACGGTTCGCCAGCTGTTGCACGGCCTCTGCGCCGCCCCGCGTGCGCCACACCTCGCACGCCCGGGTCCGCACCCGCTCGTCGGGATCCTGCATCGCCCCCTTGCAGATCGCGACCGCCGATGCGGTGTCGAACATGCCGGCGACGGCCACGATTTCGGAGCGCACGCGGGCATCGTGCTCCCCCAGCAGTTGCTCCGTCAGCCGGCGGGTGAATTCGGCGTCCGTGCCGTCGGCTTTGGCCTGTTTCGCATCGGCCTGGAGCGACTTGATCCGCTGGTTCGCCGTGGGGCCGTAGAGCTGCGCGTTTTTGGTCGCCTTGTCGGAGGCGGTCCACGGCAGCCAGCCGGAACAGCCGGCGACGGCCGGAAGCAGGGCGGCGAGCAGGAGCCCGGCGCACACCGTGCGCACGGCACCGCGGCGACGCGGGAGGCGGATTCTGGACGAGGGATGTGTCATGGACGGGGAGGCCCGGAGGAGCGGCAGCAACACCACCGCGGGGAACCGTACCTGGCGACAACAGGCGGAGCCAGAGCAAGTGGCCCCGGCTCCGACGCAGCCCCGGACGCCGCACAGGTTTTGCACTTTACCCGGTTCGCCGAACCTGCTTGCATGAACCGGTATCCACGGATCCACGTCGCGGAGCCTGTGCATGCGGTGGTTGGGACTTGCGTTGTGCATGGGCGCAGCCGTCGCCGCAGGCCCGGCGTGGGAGCGGGTGCGGCTCGACGGTGGCCGAGTCGTCGATGCACGCGTGGTCGTCGAGGCCCTCGACGGGAGCCTGCTCCTCGAGCACCGCGACCAGCGGCTGGAAGTGGTGCCATCGGCCGACGTCGGCGAGCGCGTGCCGATCGAGTCGCCGACCGCGTCGCCCACCCCCCGGGAACTCGGAGCCGATGTCCTGCGGACGCTGCCGGAGGGTTTCGACCAGTTGGCGACCCGGCACTACGTCGTCTGCTTCGACACGTCGCGGGCCTATGCCCAGTGGTGCGCGGCCCTGTTCGAGCGGCTCCACGACGCGTTCGTGAATTTCTGGCGCCAGGCCGGCTTCGACCTCGCGGGGTCGGACCAGCCGCTGGTCGTCGTGATCTTCGCCGACCGCGAGCGCTACGAGCGGCATGCCGCCGAGGATCTCGGCGCGGCGACCGAACGCGTGGTGGGCTACTACAACCTGCTCACCAACCGCGTGACCACGTTCGATCTCACCGGCAGCGAGCTCGTCGGCGGGCGGGAGGGCCGGTCGGCCGGCCGAGCCGGGCTCGAGATTCTCGCCAGTCGCCAGGCGGCGGGGCTCGTCGCCACGCTCGTGCACGAGGCGACGCATCAGATGGCGTTCAACTCCGGCCTGCATCGCAGGCTGGCGGCGGTGCCGCTGTGGGTGAGCGAGGGGGTCGCGATCTACTTCGAGACGCCCGACCTGGCGAGCGACCGCGGATGGCGCGGCATCGGCGGCGCCAATCCGCCGCGGCGCGACCGCTTCCTGGCCGCGCAGCGGGCCGGCTGGTTCGAGCGGCTCGTCCGTGGCGACGACGCATTTCGCGCGAGTGATGAGGCCCTCGACGCCTACGCCGGCGCCTGGGCTGCGACGGCCTTCCTGATCCAGACCCGCAAGACGGCGTTCGTCGAGTATCTGCGGGTGATGTCGCTGAAGGAGCCGCTCGGAGAGGACGACGCCGACCGCCGCCTGGAGGAGTTTTCCGCCGCGTTCGGGGCGGAGCCGGCGAGCCTCGAGGAGCCGATCCTGAAGTTCATCGCCCGGATGAAGTGACCGCGGCCTGGTCGGCCCGCTACACTGCACGTGTCATCACGTGGCTTCACGTTGCTTCGCCGAGGAGTGCCTGCCATGCCGCCCGTCGATCATCTGCCTGCCATCCCCTGCCCCACCTCGCGCCGCGAGTTTCTCGGCCTGTCGGCCGGGGCGCTCGCTGCCGGCCTGGCGGTGCGTCCCGCCGGTGTGAGCGCCGCGACGCGCGAGATCCGGATCGGGCTCATCGGCTGCGGGGGACGCGGCACCGGGGCCGCCGTGCAGGCCGCTGCGGCCGACCCGGGCGTGCGCATCGTGGCGCTCGGCGACCTGTTCGCCGACCAGCTCGCCTCCGCGGCCCACGTGCTCGCCCGCGACGCCGGGCCGCAGTTCGCCTGCCCCGCGGCGCGGCAGTTCAACGGCGCCGATGCCCATCGTCGCGTGCTCGACGCCGGCGTCGATGCCGTGCTGATCGCCGCCCCGCCGCACCTGCGCCCGTGGCATGTCGAGGAGACGGTCGCGGCGGGCGTGCACCTGTTTTGCGAGACGCCTGCCGCGATCGACGCCGAGGGCGCGATGCGGGTGGCCCGGGCCCTCGACCTGGCCCGTGCCGCGGGCCTCACGGTCGCCTCGGGCCTCCATGCGCGACGCGACGAGGCGCTGGCCGCGGTCGTCGACGAGGTGCGGGCCGGCGGGATCGGATCCGCGCATCGCGTGGAGGTGCAGGCGACCTTGGGCGCGCCCTGGAAACTGCCGATGCAGCCGGGTTGGTCGTCCGCGGAAGTCCGGCTCCGCAACTGGGTGTCGGACGACTCGTTGTCGGGAGGGCGGTTCGTGGAGCGGCACGTGCACGCCATCGACCGGGCCTTGTGGGTGCTCGGCGACCGCACGCCCGACGTGGCGGAGCCGCTGCCGATGCGGGCCGGCGACGGCATCGCCGTGCGCTACCGATTTGCCGACGGCGCGGAAATCCAGGCCATGGCGATGCCGCGGGCCGAGGCCACGGCCGCCCGCCGTGACGTGGTGGTGGGAAGCCGCGGGATGCGCGAGTTGACGCTCGCAGCCGATGGCCGCCGGTTCCAGTCGACGATGGATGCCTTCCTCCGTTCGATCCGCTCGGGCCATGAGATGGACGAGAGCGGCATCCTCGTCCGTGCGACGCTCGTCGCGATCCTGGGGCGGGCGGCCGCCTTGTCGGGGCGGGCCGTCCGCTGGGAGGAAATGCCCGCAGTAGACCGCCTCGCTTTCCCAGTTCACCAAATCGGCATGGACGTGAATCTCGCCGGCGTTTGACGTCGATACAAACCAGGTATGGCCGCTCCCCGCGCCACCGTCGTGCAGTCGCTCAGCATCGCGCTGATCGTGTTCGTGATGCTCACGTTCGTGCTCGCGGTGACGACCTACCTGTTCTTCCGCCAGAAGTTCGACGCCGAGGCTGCAGCCCAGGCGGCAGCGACCGAGATGGCCCAGGCCAAGACGGCCCTCCAGACCGCCGAGGGGGAGAAGAACAAGCTCAAGGAGATCCTCGGATTTTCGGAGGACAAGGCGGTCGCCGACATCGAGACCGAGGTCAACGAACTGTTCGAGAAGAACCACGAGGACTTCAACAAGGATTCGAAGTCGTATCGCAGCTTCAGCGAATGGCTGCTGGAGTCGAACGACGCGAAGGACAAGACGATCAACGCACTCACCGCCAAGAGCGCCCAGTTCGAGAAGGAGAAGGAAGACGCGATCGCGGCGGCCGCCAAGCAGCGGGCGGACCTCGAGGCCCAGGCCCGGAAGAAGGAGCAGGAGGCGGCGGACCTCAAGAAAGACTTCGATGCCCGGTGGGAGGAACACGCCAGCCGTTCCAAGAGCCTCACGGAGGAGCAGCAGAAGGCGCTCGACCGTGCCGGGCGGCTCGACCTGCTCGACCAGGAGATCGCCAAGGGCGAGTCGCTCCTCTCCGCACCGCGGCAGGCCCGATTCAAGACCCAGCCCCCGGAGGGCCGCGTGGCGATCCTGTTCGAGGAGCTGAGGGACCGGGAGAAACTGATCGTCCGGCAGAACGAGATCCTCGGCGACCTGCGGGTCGCCGACAAGAAGCTGCAGGACACCGTCCTCGCCGCCACGCCCGCGGATGACAGGGTCGACGGGCTCGACGGGCGGATCCTCTCGATCAACGAGGTCGATCGCACCGTGCTCGTCGATGTCGGCTCGACCCGCGGACTGCGGCCGGGGCTCGTGATGCGGGTGTATGAACCGGGAGACGCACGGCCGCAGGCAGGCGATTTCAAGGCGGTCGTCGAGGTCGTGGCCGTGGAGAGCGACGCGCTGGCCCGGGCCCGGATCCGGTCCGACGCGGTGGGCGACCCGATCCTCCCTGGCGACCGCGTGGCCACCAGCCTGTGGTCGCCGGATGGCACGTTCGAGGCCGTGATCGTCGGCTTCGTCCAGCTCGACGCCGACCAGAAGGCGGATCAGGATCGGTTGCAGGAGCTGATCGAGCAGATCGGCGGCCGCGTGGAGCCGGCGGTGTCGACGGCGACGACGATGGTGATCGACGCCGGTCTGCCGCAGTCGCCGGGGGGCGTGCTCGAGCGGGCCGCGGGCTGGCGGGCCGCCGACGAGTCGCGCCGGGACAAGCAGACGAAGGAAGCGCGGCGGCTTGGAATCCGCGTCGTGAACGTCGATGGCTTCCTCGAGATGATGGGTCTCGACCGCTCTGCTCTCGATTCCAACCGGCTGCCTCGCGTGGGACGCGGGCAGGCTCCCGCCGTTCCCGGCGGCGTGGCATACTGACGGCGCCGCCACCGGGCCGTTCGGGAGGCGGAATTCCGTCTCCTGGAGGCCGAGGTCGTGAGCATCCTCAATGGGTGGCCAGTCCGTCTGCTGGCCGCGGCGATCCTGTGCGTGGCATCCGCCGCAGCCGGCCGTCTCGCCGCCGACGAAGCCGGGTTCGTTCCGATCTTCGACGGCAAGACGCTCGACGGCTGGGAGGGGGATCCCGGGATCTGGCGGGTCGAGGACGGCGCGATCGTCGGCCAGACGACGGCCGAGAAGCCGATCAAGGCCAACACGTTCCTCATCTGGCGCCAGGGGAAACTCGACGACTTCGAGCTCAGGCTGTCCTTCCGGCTGACAGGCGGCAATAGCGGGGTCCAATACCGCAGCCGTGAGTTCACCGAGGTGGGCCCGTTCGTCGTCGGCGGCTACCAGGGGGATTTCGAGTCGGGCACGAAGTACTCCGGGATTCTCTACGAGGAGCGCGGTCGCGGCATCCTCACGCTCCGGGGCCAGCGGATGACGATCGGCCCCGACGGCACCAAGACGCCCGGTGAGCCGATCGGCACGGCCGAAGACCTGCAGAAGGCGATCAAGCTCGGCGACTGGAACGAACTCAGGATCGTCGCCCGCGGCCCCACGCTCCAGCACGTCATCAACGGTCAGTTGATGTCGGAGACGGTCGACCAGCAGGAGGGCAAGCGGGCCCTCGAGGGAATCCTCGCCCTCCAGGTGCACCAGGGGCCGCCGATGAAGGTGGAGTTCAAGGACATCCATCTCAAGCGGCTCAAGCTCGCCGACGGCCGCAAGAAACTCGTGATGGTGGCGGGCCGGCCGAGCCATCCGCCGGGCCAGCACGAGCATCGGGCCGGCGTCCTGCTGCTCGAGCAGTGCCTCGACGCCGCCGGCCTGCCGCTCGTGACGGCCGTCCACACCGGCGGCTGGCCGGCCGATCCCACCGCGTTCGACAATGCCGACGCGGTCTTCTTCTTCTCCGACGGCGGCGGCGGCCATCCGGTGGTGCAGAGCAATCGCCTCGCCCAGATCGACGCCCTGGCCAAGCGCGGCGTGGGCGTCGCCTGCCTCCACTACGCCGTCGAGGTTCCCAAGGAGAAGGGCGGCCCCGAGTTTCTCACCTGGCTGGGCGGCTACTTCGAGCCGCACTGGTCGGTGAATCCCCACTGGAGGCTCGCGCAGCCGCAGCTCGCCGAAGGGCATCCCATCACCCGCGGTGTGAAGCCGTTTGAGACGCAGGACGAGTGGTATTACCACATGCGGTTTCGGGACTCCGCCGCGGGACTGACGCCGATCCTCTCGGCCGTACCCCCGGACGCGACGCGGGAGCGGCCCGACGGCTCGCACAGCAACAACCCCACCGTCCGCGCAGGCAAAGGCTCCCGCGAGGTGCTCGCCTGGGCCTACGAGCGGCCCGAAGGCGGTCGCGGCTTCGGCTGCACCGGCGCCCACTTCCACAAGAACTGGGAGAACGACGACTTCCGACGGATGATGCTCAACGCCCTGGTGTGGACGAGCGGTCTCGACGTCCCCTCCACCGGCGTGCCCTCGAGCGTCACCCCCGAGCAGCTCGCCGCGAACCTCGACGACAAGCCCGCCAAGTAGGACGGGCTTCAGCCTGTCTCTGCCTTGACTCGTTGGCGCCGGCTCGGGGATGCCCCGTACCACCTCGCCGGACGCTCACTGCGGCCCTCCAGGCCTCCGCTCGCTCGACTCCGGCTGCGCTGCGCCATCCATGGCTGCGCTTGCCTGCATACGCCAGCTCAATGGTAGGGGCGACCCCTTGCCTCCCCCCCTTTTCAGTCAAGCCAGTTGAGGAGGCTCGGGGCTGCCCGTGCCCTCGAGCGGGATGTGGGAGCGAGCGAAGCCATGGATGGCGAAAGCGAAGCGGACACGCAGAGAGCCGAGGCCGGGAGGGCCGAGGCGAACGTCAAGCGAGGGGGGCCGGGCAGCCACGAGCCGGCGCGCACCAACCAAGGCATCACAGGCTGAAGCCCGTCCCACGGGGCGGGCCGCAGGGTTTGCGGGACCGGTGCGGGGGCCGCGACGGGAATGCACGGAACCCCTCGGCGTGAGGGCCGAAATCCGGCCGCCAGACGTGAAACCGTCTGAAACTACCGGTTGTCTGGCGCACGCGACTAGAATGCGGGGCCGGGCCAGAAATCGGCCGAAATTCATGAGGTTGCAGGAACCGGTACGCCCGCGGGGCGGCCCGGGGGGCGGGTGGAGGCTCCCGACGACGTGATTCCCAATCCGATCACCGAAGGCTCGTTCGCCGAGACGATCGTCGATCTGTTGCGGCAGCGGGCGGCTTACCGGCCCCACGACCGGGCGTTCACGTTCCTCGTCGACGGCGAGAACGAGGAACTGAACATCACGTATTCCGAGCTCGACCGGAAGGCCCGGGCGCTCGGGGCGTGGCTGGTGGCGTCGGGGATGCAGGGGAAGCGGGTGCTGCTCCTCTACCCGCCGGGGCTCGACTTTATCGCCGCGTTCCTCGGCTGCCTGTACGGCGGGGCGATCGCCGTGCCCGCCTACCCGCCGCGGAAGAATCGGTCCGTCGAGCGGATCGAGGCGATCGCCGCCGACGCGAACGCGTCCGTCGCGCTCACCACCCGCGACGTGCTCGACCGATTCGACGCCCTGCGGGCCTCGGCCCCGAGCCTGGAGAAGCTCCTCTGGAAGGTCGATGCCGAGCTCGAAGGCGACTGGGCCGACCGCTGGAGCCGCCCCGACATCAGCGGCCAGACGCTCGCGTTCCTGCAATACACGAGCGGCTCCACCGGCACGCCGAAGGGCGTGATGCTCTCGCACGAGAACCTGCTCCACAACTCGCTGCGGATCATGCAGGCCTTCGAGATCACGCGGAGCCAGTCGGGCGTGTTCTGGCTGCCGAGCTTCCACGACATGGGGCTCATCGGCGGGATCCTCGTGCCGCTCTACGGCGGCAAGTTCAACGTGCTCATGTCGCCGGTGGCCTTCCTGCAGAAGCCGCTCCGTTGGCTGCAGGCGATCGCGAAGTACCGGGCCACGATCAGCGGCGGCCCCAACTTCGCCTACGAGCTGTGCGTCCGGAAAACGACGCCCGAGCAGCGGGCCGCGCTCGACCTCTCCAGCTGGTCGCTGGCCTTCAACGGCGCCGAGCCGGTCCGCGCCGAGACGCTCGACGCCTTCGCCGAGGCCTTCGCGGTGAGCGGCTTCCGCCGCGAGGCCTTCTACCCGTGCTACGGCCTCGCCGAGAGCACGCTCATGGTCACCGGCGGCATGAAGTTCGAGAAGCCGGTGGTCCGGGCCTTCGACGCCGCCGACCTCGAGACCGGCACGGCCGTGCCGCGCGAGGACGCCGCCACGGGCGTCCGCCGGCTCGTCGGCAGCGGCCGCGAGCTCGACGGGCAGGACGTCCACATCGTCGATCCGCAGACCTGCGAGGCGCTGCCGCCGGGCCGCGTGGGCGAGATCTGGGTGAGCGGCCCGAGCGTGGCCCAGGGCTACTGGAACCGCCCCGAGGAGTCGCAGGCGACGTTCGGCGCGATGCTCGCCCAGCCCGCGACGGCCGGGCCGGGCCGCGCGGTGTCGCGGTGGCAGCCGAATCCCGGCCCCTACCTGCGGACCGGTGACCTCGGCTTCTTCGAGGACGGCGAACTGTTCGTCACCGGGCGGCTCAAGGACCTGATCATCATCCGCGGGCGGAACCATTACCCGCAGGACATCGAGCGGTCGGTCGAGGAGGCCTGCGGCCTCGTGCGGGCCGGCTCCGTGGCGGCCTTCGCGGTGGAGCACGAGGACCGCGAGCGGGTGGTCGTGGTCGCGGAACTCGAGCGCGGGAAGCGCGAGCCCGCGGAGATCGCGGCCGCGTTCGAGGCGATCCGCAGCCGGCTCGCGAAGGAGCACGAGGTGGCGGCCGAGGGGATCGTGCTCGTGCGGCCCAACAGCGTGCCCAAGACGTCGAGCGGCAAGATCCAGCGGCACGCCTGCCGGCGGCAGTTCCTCGACGGCACGCTCGAGGTTATCGAGCAGCACGTGGCCTGGATGGCCCCGGCCGTGCCCGCGTCCGCACCGGCCGCCCAGGTCGCGGAGCCGCGGCTCGCACGGCAGCGTCCGGTGGGCGAGTCGGCAGGCGGCCTGCGGCCCGACCGGGACCTGCCGCAGGAGGTCGTGCAGGCGGTCTTCGAGCACGTCCGCCGCGTGGCCAAGGAGCGGGCGGGGAACCTCACGCTCGACACGAACATCGTCGAACTCGGCCTCGACTCGCTCGAGCGGATGGAGATCGTGGCGGGCCTCGAGGAGGCCTTCGGCGGCCGCTTCCCGGAGCAGGTGCTGCCTGTCATCGAGACCTGCCGCGAGGTGACCGAGGCGATTCTCGACCACATGCCCACGACGGGCGGGGTGGCGGCGCAGGCCGCGCGGACGGTCGCCGAGATCCCGCGCGACGCCCACGTGATCGCCGAGTTCCCGGAGGTGCGGGCCCTCGAGCAGAACTTCGCGATGGTCCGCGACGCCGGCCTCGAGGAGGCCTTCGGCGGCCGCTTCCCGGAGCAGGTGCTGCC
>JBJSZP010000311.1:0-6891 GCA_046090365.1 Planctomycetia bacterium | reverse complement strand
GCAGCAGTTGGTGAGGCCGCGCTGGCAGGAATAGCAGCGCTGGCAGTTGATGTAGGGCTCGACGCAGCAGCGGTCGCCGGGCTTCACGTTGGTGACGCCGGTCCCGACGGCCACGACCTCGACGCCCAGTTCGTGCCCCGGAATCCGCGGGTAACTGAAGAACGGCATCTTGCCGAGGTAGCCGCCGTAGTCGGTGCCGCAGATCCCGACGGCATGGACGCGCACCACCGCCTCGCCCGGTCCCGGAGGCGGCGGCTCGGGCACGTCGATGAAGCGGAACGACTTCGGCTGTTCGAGCAGCAGGGCTTGCATGGGTAATTCCTAGGTGAGTCGATACACGCGACGGGCGGTGTCTCCCCTGATCAACGTTTGCTCGATGGGAGCGAGTGACGCGATGAAGTCGTCGATGATTCCGACCACGTCGGCATACTCTCCCGAGAGCAGGCACACGGGCCAGTCGCTGCCGAACATCAGCCGCTCGGGCCGGAACGCGGCGAGGGCGACGTCGAGATAGGGCGTAAAGTCGGCCCGCTTCCACCGCCTCCACGCCGCCTCCGTCACGAGCCCCGACAGTTTGCAGGCCACGTTCGGGCATCGCGCCAGGGCTTCGACGTCGCGCCGCCACTCGGCGATCTCGCCCGCCTTGATCCGCGGCTTCGCGAGATGGTCGAGGATGAAGGTCTGCTCAGGGAGCAGGCCCGCCAGTTCGACCGCGGCCGGCAACTGGTGCGGGTAGATGAGGAGGTCGTATGCGAGCCCGAACGGGTGCAGGTGGCGGAGCCCGCGCACGAACGATTCCCCGAGGAGAAACCGCGGGTCGGGCTCGTCCTGCACGACATGCCTTACCCCGACGAATTTCTCATGCTGTGCAAGGATCGCGATCTCCTCGGCCACCCGCTCGTTCCGCAGGTCGACCCAGCCCACGACGCCCCGGATGAACGGGTGTTCGTCGGCGAGGTGGAGGAGCCAGCGACTCTCCTCGAGCGACTGCCGGGCCTGCACGGCCACGCTCCCCGCCACGCCGAGCGGCTCGGCGACCGCGGCCAGGTCTGCCGGTGAATAGTCGCGGGCCAGCCTCTCCATCCCGGCGCCGATCCACGGATACTCCGCGGCGGAGTAGCTCCAGAAATGCTGATGGGCGTCGATGCGCATCGGGGTCAGTTGTTCTCGGGCAGGCCTTCCACGTGGCCGACGTTCCGCACCGGCGCGAAGATCGCCTGGACGTCGCGGAGAAGTTCCCCATCGAGCGGCTCGGCGGCCCACCGGGCCCACGCGCGGATGTTGGCGGGGTTGGCACTGCCGGCGATGGTCGTCGCGATGTCGGGGTTCGCGAGCGAGAACTGCAGGGCCAGCTTCGCGATCGAACTGCCGCGGGCCCGGCAGAGGTCGGCCGCCTGTCTCGCCGCGGCCTTCACGGCCTCCGGCTCCTTGAGCCACGCCGGGAGCGGCGCGTCGGTGAGCAGCCGGGCGCTGAAGGGGCCGGCGTTCATGACGCCGATGCCCTTCGCCTTGAGCCAGGGTATCGTCTCGTCGGCAAACCGCGTGTTCTGGAGCGTGTACTGGTTGTAGTTGAGAACGCAGTCGACGCGGGCCTGGTCGCAGATGAAGCGGAAGATCTTCTGCGGATAGCCGCTGAACCCGACGAAGCGCACCTTGCCTGCCTGCTGGATTTTCCGCAGCGCCGGCAGCGTCTCGTCGACAATTCTTTGCATCGGCACGAACTCGATGTCGTGGCAGAGGACGATGTCGAGGTGGTCGGTGCCGAGCCGATGGAGCGACACGTCGACGCTCTCGGCCACCCGCCTTGCCGAGAAGTCGAAGTGGGCGAGGTCGTAGCGGCCGAGCTTCGTGCACAGGAGGTAGTCGGCGCGGGGCACGGATTTGAGCGCGATGCCGAGGAGCACCTCGCTCATCCCCCGGCCGTAGAACGGGCTTGTGTCGATGAGGTTCATGCCGCACTCGAGCGCGGCCTGGACGCTCCCCAGAGCCTCGTCGAGCGTGACCGAGCGGAACTCCTGGCCGAGGGAACTCGCGCCGAAGGCGAGGATCGGAACGTCGAGGCCGGTGGTGCCGAGCGGGCGGGTGTTCATGGGCGTCCCTGTGCGGCGAACGTCCGGCAGCCGAGCGAAAGCAAGAGATTTGCCCACGGCTGCGTGTCGGCGGTCTGGATCGTGAGCACGTGGTCGTCCGATGCGACGGCCTTGTAGAAGTCCCACTTCACGATCGGGGTGAGCGGGCATGGCGACCCTGCCGCGGCGAGAATCCGGCGATACTCCTCCCACACCGGCGGATCGCCTGGCGTGGCCGCGGCATAGGAGTCGGTGCGGTCGACGCCCATGGTGTGCACTTCGTCGATCCGCACGGCCCCGAGGATCGCCTCGAGCACCTGCGCCACGGTCGGCACGCCCGGCACGAGCTGGAGCGACACGAGCTCCGCCCGCGGCCCGCGCTTGTTGACGGCGGGATAGTTGCCGTCGGCGATCAGCACCGTCGAGTGATGCCCTGCCCGGGCGAGGACGCGCAGGATCTCCGGATGGAGCAGGGGGCCGTTGAGCATGGATCAGCCTTTCGTGAGGGTGTGGATGCTGTCGATGGTCGCACGGGCCGCGGCGGAGGGCGTGGGCAGCGGAAAAACCTCCGCCGAGAGATGGCCCCGATAGCCGATCGATCGCAGCGCCTCCACGATCGGCCGGGCATCGGTGTGCCCGAGGCCCATCGCCCGGCGGTTCGAATCGGCCCAGTGGACGTGGCCGACCTTGTCGCCGACGGTGGCCAGGGCAGCCGCGATGTCGCTCTCCTCGATGTTCATGTGAAACAGATCGCAGAGGAGTTTTATATGGGCGATGCCCTGCTCGTGCAGGAATGCGGCGGCGTCGGCCTGACGGTTGAAGAGGTTCGTCTCATAGCGGTTGAGCGGCTCGTAGAGCAGCACCTGGCCGTGCCGGGCGGCCCTGGCCCCGAGTTCGTGCAGCGACTCCGCGAGCAACGCGAGCGCCGTGTCGCGGGGCACGTCGCGGCCAGAGATGCCCTGCATCGAGCCGATGATCGCCGGGGCCCCGAGGTCGCCGGCCACGTCGATGATGGCCCCGATGAATTCGCGGGCTTGCGCACGCACGGCGGCGTCTGCATGGCACAGGTGCCACCCGTGCTTCACCCAGCCGGCGCCCGTGCCGACGGCCGCAAGACCGAGCCCGCAGGCCGACAGCAGCCGGCGAAGTTCGGCCACGGGCACGCCTGCCGCCGTCTCGGGAAACACCTCCACGGCGTCGAAGCCGAGTTCGGCCGCCATCCGACAGCCCGCTTCGAGCCCGTCGTGGAACACGAACGGCCCCTGTCGGGCTTCGGGCACGAGGCAGATCGTGACGGCGGATTTCATCGGGCGAGAAACAGCGGCGCGAGGTGCCGCTCGAAGATGTTGTCCGTGACCTGCCGGGCCACGATGTCGCGGTGCGTGACGAGCAGGTCGAGATACCGGCTTCCATGCTTGGCCGCCACCTTGAACGACACGTGGAGCAGTTGCCGGAGGTGCGGATTGAATGCCGGATTCGTGGGGACGTGGCGGATCGCCGCGGCGAATCGGGGCCCGCTCCAGCCGGCCACCTCGGCCGCCGTGGGCAGCCTCGTGCGATCGATGTCGATCACCGTCGCGTAGGGCGCACAGAATTCGTCGACGTGATCGAGCGCATAGGCATAGATCTCCTGGGCGAGCGCGAGTCCGTCGCCCCCAGCCTCGGCCAGGCCGATCACCTCCTCGAGCCAGGTCGTGCCGGCCGTCTTCAGGTGCACGCCGGCGCCCGTGCGGGCGAGCGTCCGCCGGATCACCGGGTAGAGCGAAAACTTGTCGCTGCCGGAGTGCACGGAGAGCTTGAGCGACTCCGGCAGGCCGTACTGCCGCGCGGCGAACGCGCACACGGCCACGTCGTCGGAAAACTCCTGCTCGAACCGGCCGAGGTCGCCGACGTAGTCGACCCCCTTGTTGAACCGGCCGGTGAACTTCGGGGCGATCGTCTGCAGGGGAACCCGTTCCGCGGCGAGCAGCGCGAGGATCACGAGCAGCTCCGGCGGCGTCTGCGGCTCGTCGGTCTCATCCATGCTCACTTCGATGACCACGTCGTCTCCGCGGGCCTGCCGGATGTGCCGCCAGATCGCGCCGGCCTCCCGGCAGGCGAGCAGGTATTTCCGGGCGGTGCGGGCGACGGAGTCCTCCGAGAGCCGGAACACCTTCGTGATCCCGGGCAGCGCGATCGGTTTGCCGAGCTCCGCGTGGCCGTCCACGAAGGCCTTCACGTCGGCATCCGCCGCGGGCTTGCCGATCGCATCGGCCACGTCGATCGTGAAGAAGTCGCTCGACTCCAGGAACCGATCGACTGTCTCCAGCCGGATATGGTCCGCATCGACGAACCAGGGATGCGGCCACTTCCTGCGTGTCACGGCCGCCGCCGCCGCGGCCAGCACGCTCGCCGGCTCGCTGCCGATGAACGAGTGCTCGCGGTTCGACTTGTTCCACACCGGCGCCACGACGACGCCGGCGGCGGCGAGCTTTTCGAACGCGGCCAGCTGGGCCTCGGCCTCGTGGCCGAACCGGTCGCCGACACCGAACGACAGCCGCGGGAGGATCTTCATGCCCGCAGCATACGGCCCAAGCGAGCAGCCGGGAATGATCGCCGCTGACAGCCATCAGGCACGGGCGTCGGACAGGCTTCAGCCTGGCTCTCAATGCGCGCCGGCTCGGGGTTGCCCCATACCATCTCGCCGGACGCTCGCTGCGCCACGACCAATCCGCCTTCGGCGGATCGGTGCCCGGGGCTTCGCTCGCTCGGAGTCACAGGCGCTGCGCCATCCATGGCTTCGCTGGTGAATCACGCCGGCTCCCGGGACACGGGGAGCCCGAAGCCTCCCTCTTTCCAGTCGAGGAGGCTCGGGGCTGTCCATGCCCTCGAGCGGGCTGTGGGAGCGAGCGCAGCCATGGATGGCGAAAGCGAAGCGGACACGCAGAGAGTCGAGGCCTGGAGGGCCGAGACGAACGTCAAGCGAGAGGGCGTGGGCAGTCACGAGCCGGCGCGCGATCAACGCGGCTCATGGCACAAACAAAAAGACTCCGCCCGGGGGCTTCCCCCCGGGCGGAGTTCACTGGTCGACATCGGGCAACGGATCTACCGATCGTCCGATTGACTACTTACTTCGTGGCAACCGTCCGGCTGACCGCGACCACCTTGCCGGTCGACTTCTTGGCAGCCGACGCGTCGGGCGTCGGGGCAGCCGGAGTCGCGACCGGAGCAACAGCCGCACCGCAGGCCGGCTCGCAGCAGCCGTTGCCGGCACCGCAAGCGGGCTCCGCACAGCCGTTGCCGGCCGAGCAGTCGGGCTCGCCGCAGCAGCTGTCGCAGCACGACCGGTGATGGCGCTTCTTGGCCTCACGGATCGCACGGAGCAGGTCCGCGATCGGCGTGCACTTCTTCCGGGTCCCGCAGCAAGAAGCCGCACCGCAGCTCGGCTCGCAGCAGCCGTTGCCGGCGTCGCAAGCGGGCTCCGCACAGCCGTTGCCAGCGCCGCAGGCCGGTTCCGCACAGCCGTTGCCGGCACCGCAGGCGGGCTCACAGCAGCTGTCGCAGCAGCCACGGTGCTTCCGCTTGCACTTCTCGAACAGACCCTTCAGGCCACCGAACAGGTCGTGCTTCTTCCGCACGCCGCAGCAAGAAGCCGCACCGCAGCTCGGCTCGCAGCAGCCGTTGCCGGCGTCGCAAGCGGGCTCCGCACAGCCGTTGCCGGCTCCACAGGCCGGTTCCGCACAACCGTTGCCGGCACCGCAGCCGGGCTCAACGCAACCAGCACCGGCGTCGCAGCCGGGCTCACAGCACGAGGCACAGCCCTTGTGGCCGAGCATCCGGTCAAGGAGCTCGAAACCAAAAGACTGGCTACAAACGGTGACACCGAGAACCAGCGCACCGAGGAACATCATACGCTTCATCGAGCCACATCTCCTTTGCTTGTGGAGCACCCGGAAGTCGACTTCCGTTTTTGTCTTGAGGCTTCGACGCCCCGAGGTTTGTGATCCACGAACTTGTCTGCGACAGGCCTGTCGAGCCATTCCGTGACTCGAATCGTTTGCAGGTGACTGCCGCCCCCTGGTTGCCCGACGGGCACAGTGATTGCCCCGGGGGACAAGTGGGCTATCGGCGAGGTGGCGAAAGCGGCTTGAGTGTCTCCAAGTATTTTTCGCCACACGACTTACGCCTGCGCGTTGGGCAAAAAACTCCGCGCGTTTCGCATGCGCCGGCTGTGCGGCGCGGCCCGCTACGATCGGCAGAGTCGGGGCAGGGAAGTTTTCGCGACCGCTACAGCTTTCCAGACGTTGGCCGCGCCGCGTGCTTGACACGTCCAGGGAGGCCCTTACATTGCCGCTCACGACTCTGGTGGCCTGTGCGGCGCGACTCGCTCCGCCGGGCAAACAGGGAACTCCGGTGTGAATCCGGGACGGCCCCGCCGCTGTATCCAGGCGCCGAGGTCGGTCGCTTCGAGCCATTGTGGCCCCGCCCGCCCCCGGGCCGGGTCACGAGAAGGCATGCGGCCGGCTGAGCCTGGGAGTCAGAAGACCTACCAGGGCTCGAGAGTTTGCCACCCTGCGCGGGCGGGGAGGCAGACACGGCCGCGTGCGGCCGGTCACGAGTGTCACGGAATCAACGGCCCTGCGGGTGCGCTCCGTGTGCGTCGCCATCGGCGTCGCTGCGCAGAAGCGCGAGTGTGGGCCAGGCAGTCCGTGGTCGGAACAGGATCCGGTCACCGGAGAGGGACGGAACGAATGGATGCGCCGCTCGTCTTTCCGCGCGGGCCCAGGGGCATGACGCTCGTCGAGCTCCTCGTCGTCGTGGCAATCGTGGGGGCGCTCGTGGC
>JBJSZP010000310.1:0-3922 GCA_046090365.1 Planctomycetia bacterium | reverse complement strand
CTACACGCTCGTGGAATGCCGCCTGGAGACGGGCCGCACGCACCAGATCCGGATCCACATGGCGGAGACGGGGCACCCCGTCTGCGGCGAGCGGGTGTACTCGGCGCCGCGGCATTTCGAGATCGCGGACGAGTCGCAGGCCCCGCGGGTGATGCTCCACGCGGCCGAGCTCGGCTTCGTGCATCCGGAGACGGGCGAGGAGCTGCGGTTCGAAAGCCGGCTGCCCGCCGACATGCAGCGCGTGATCGCGTCGTTACGGCGCTAGGGCCTCGCCGCCGGCCCGCGTCGAGAGCGCCCGCCACACGGCGGGATCGACGGAATCGCCCACGAACTGCCCCGACCCGTCGGCCATGATCACGTTCACGCCGCCGGGATGCCGGCTCCGTGCCGCCCGCCAGCCGTAGGCCGCGTCGAGCCGGTCCTGCATCCCGCCCGTCGGACTCCTGAGCACTCCCATGCAGTCGAGCGTGTCGTCGTTGGGCCGGAGGGCGTGGTTGAAGAGTGTCGTCCGATATTCGCCGTTGGCCCAGGAGAAGCCGCGCGGGTCGCTGAAGTTCCACACGGCCGTGCCCGCGCATGACGAGGCGGTCAGCGGGGCCGACATGATGAAGCTGTAGGCGTTGGCCGGCGTGACCGTCGCCCGGTTCATCGAGGCCGAGTCGCCGAGGAGGCTCTCGGAGAACGCCACCGTCTTGGAGACGCCGTCGGTCACCTCCCTCGTGCGCGTCTGCGAGTTGATGAAAAACAGCCCGTCGGTGTCGTAGGGCGTGCCGTCGCCGCCGCTGCCGGCGCAGGCGGCGTAGTTCGTCGGTCCGAAAATCGGCGAGACGGCGACCCCGCGATCGCTCGGACAGAGGAACAGCGGCACGACCATCTTCACGATCGGCTTGTTCTGCGGCGCGATGGCGTCGGGGCGGAGGTCGATGTACAGCGGCACAGACCGGTCGAGGCCGTCGAGGAGGTCCTGCCGTTCGTAATAGGGGGCGAGGTGGGCGAGCGTCGACCAGCGGCAGTGCTGGGCCGAAACCCGCGGATACGCCGGAAACGACCGCGACTCCGAGCCCACGGGATACCGGCGCTGGGCAGACTCGTGGTTGGCGAGCCCCAGGCCGAGCTGCCGGAGGTTGTTGCCACACGCCGTCCGCCGGCCTGATTCACGGGCCGTCTGCACCGCCGGGAGCAAGAGCCCGACGAGCACCCCAATGATCGCCACGACCACCAGCAGTTCGACGAGGGTGACGCCTGATCGCCGCATGTGCCTTACGCCCGCCTGCGCCGCCGGATCCGCCGAAGCCCGATGCACGCCGCGCCGGCAAGTGCGAGGATCGCCGCCGCCGGCTCCGGCACGGCCACGATGCCGCCGATCTGGCCGTAGACGCTGCCGCTGCCGAAGGTATTCAAGAGGCTGCCAGTCGTGCCGAACTGGTAGATCGGCCCGAAGCCCGAAACGCTGCCGACGAGAAGATCGCCGTTCGACAGCACTGCCAGCGGCCCGATGTAATCGCCGCCCGTCGTCGCGAATTCGGTGGTGTTGGTGGCCGTGTCGGAATTGGTGAGGTCGGTCTTGTAGACATTGCCGTTCATCGCGCTGGCTGTGAAGAGCGACGTGCCGAATACGCCGAGGCCCGTCGGGCCAGAAAGGCCGCCCAGCCCCGTGCCATCGGTGGCGACCACCGCCTGGTAGGCACCGGCGCCGCTGAACGCGACGACGTTGCCGGTCAGCGCGGCCGGCGAGGCGAGGATGTCGTAGAGGGTGTTGCTCGCGAACAGCCGGCCGTCGGGGGCCACGGCGAGGCCGGTCTGGTAGTTGAGGCCCGTGCCCGACGTGTAATTCTGCACGGTCGGCGCACCGCCGTTCCAGCCGACCACCTCGAGCACCTGCCCCGCCGGGTATCCGTAGAACTGGCTTTCGGGATTCCGCCCCACGAGCATCGCCCCGCCGGGCGTGAACGCGAGCGCCGTCGGCGACACACCGGTGAGCGTCACCACCGTCGAGACGCTGCCACTGTCCAGCGCGTAGCGCCGGATGCTGCCGCCGCCCGTCGAGTCGCCCACGTAGAGATTGCCATCGGGGCCCCGCGCGAGCGCGGTGGCGCTGGGAAACGTGTTCGTTCCCGTCAGCGGCGTGATGCCACCGCCAGAGGTGTCGAACGTGTAGAGCCCGCCATTGGTCTTGCTCACGAAATACACGACGTCGGCCTGCGTGGCGCACATGTGGGTGACGCAGACGAGGGCGACGAGCACGGGAAGAATTCGACGCGGCATGAGGAACTCCGAAGGATCAAGGCAATGCACCTGACCGCGCAGCAGCGATCGCGAACGGGAATCGGCCATCCGAGTCGGCGACAAAGGCCCGACACGCCACGCGGGTCGGGGGAACGTCACCGAAAAACAGGAGCCAACGTCCGAAACGAGACGGCGGCTACGCGTTCACGAGCGGCTTCCAGAGGGAAAATATCAGTCGCCGGGTGACTGATCGCCCCGGACTATACCCGGAAAAACACCGGGTGCAACCGGCGGCCACCCCGGCGGAAAAGCGGAGGCGGCGAAAAATTGCCCGACTAGGATTCGAACCTAGACAAAGGGAACCAAAATCCCTTGTGCTACCGTTACACCATCGGGCAGGGGTGGGCTCGGCGGCGTTGCCTCCGGGCAGTGTGGATTGAATATTGTCAGCATGCCGACCCCGTCGCTTCCGCTCCGGGCTTCTTGGGGCTCGCACGCCAAACGTTTTCCGTTCACACCATCTTAACGATTCGCGTCACGTGCCGCAGAACGTGCGGTAGGGGCCGCACCCGGCCGGCGGGCCGGCGCGGTAGGGCTCGGTGTCAGGGGTGTCAGTGAAGGGCGTGCGGATCGCCGCGACGAGCCGCTCGAACGGGCCCAGATCGCCCGCCTCGGCAGCCGCGAGCGCCTCTTCGACGCGGTGGTTGCGCGGGATCACGAGCGGGTTGGCGCGACGCAGCCGCGCTTCAATCTCGGCGGGTGCGCCCGGCTCGCGGGCCAGCCGCGCCTGCCACTGTGCGTGCCAGGCATCGAGGGCAGGGGTGCTCACGCACGGCGCGCAGGAGGCACCAGTCGAGATGCCCGCGGCGCGGGAGGCGAGGCCCGCGAACGTGGCCGTGAAGTCGGCGCGGGCCTCGTGCATCGCCCGGAGGAGCGCGGCAAACAGGTCGGCGTCGCCCGGCTCCTCCGTCGCGAGGCCGAGCTTCGCCCGGGCGCCTGCGAGGTAGTGGCGGCCAAACCGCTCCGGAACCGTGGCGAGCACGCCGCGGGCCCGCTCCACGGCGGCCTCTTCGCCTCCCGGCATGAGCGGCAGGAGGCTCTCGGCGAGCCGGGCCAGGTTCCAGTGGGCGATTGCCGGCTGGTTGGCATAGGCGTAGCGGCCGTCGCGGTCGATCGAGCTGAACGTCGTGGCGGGATCGAAGGCGTCGAGAAACGCACACGGCCCGTAGTCGATCGTCTCGCCCGACACGGCCATGTTGTCGGTGTTCATCACGCCGTGCACGAAGCCCACGAGCAGCCATTGGGCCACGAGCCGGGCCTGCCGCTCCACGACCGCGTCGAGAAACGCCGCCGCCTTGTCGGTCGCCTCGACGAGATCGGGATAGTGCCGCGCGATCGAATGTCCGAGGAGGGCGGCGAGGAGGGCCTGGTCGCCGATGGCCGAAGCGTATTCGAAGGTGCCCACGCGGATATGGCTCGCAGCCACGCGCACGAGCACCGCGCCGGGCAGGGCCCGCTCGCGGAGCACGGCCTCACCGGTGGCGGCGACGGCGAGGCTCCGCGTCGTGGGGATGCCGAGGGCGTGCATCCCCTCGCTCACGAGATACTCCCGCAGCATCGGGCCGAGCGCCGCCCGGCCGTCGCCGTTGCGCGAATAGGGCGTGCGGCCCGAGCCCTTGAGCTGGATGTCGAATCG
>JBJSZP010000309.1:0-1512 GCA_046090365.1 Planctomycetia bacterium | reverse complement strand
TGCCGTGAAGGAGTTTCCGGCGTTTGAGGCGATATTGACTCACTGCGCAAGATGGCTGTAGAGTTGGGCATCGGGCAAGGATGGCAAGCAGGGCAGCGGTCAATCGGGAGCTGGATGCTCCGGACGCTTCCCCCCCGAAGCCTGGGTTCTGTGCGGACGGCAACAAGGAGGCCTCGATGCAAAAGACGGTGTACACGACTGGCGAAGCCGCCAAGATCTGCAAGGTGAGTCAGCAGACGATCATCCGCTGCTTCGACTCCGGACAGCTGAAGGGATTCCGGGTTCCGGGCAGCCGCTTCCGGCGGATTCCCCGCGACCAGCTGTTCCTGTTCATGCGGGACAACGGCATCCCGACCGACGCCCTCGAGAGCGGCCGGCGGAAGATCCTCGTGGTCGACGACGATCAGGATCTCGTGGAACTGATCACCGACGTGCTCGAGCGCGACGGCCGGTTCGAGACCCGCAGCGTCAACAACGGCTTCGATGCCGGCATGATGGTGAAGGACTACCGTCCCGACCTGATCGTGCTCGACGTCATGCTGCCCGACATCAACGGCAAGGAAGTGTGCCAGCGGGTCCGCAGCGACTCGACCATGGACGAGGTGAAGATCATCTGCATCTCCGGCATGTGCGAGCCCGACAAGATCGAGGACCTCAAGGCCTCCGGCGCCAACGAGTTCTTGCAGAAGCCGTTCGAGGCCGAGGTGCTCGTCGACCGGATCTGCGGGCTGCTCGACATCGAGTCGGTGGCGGCCGGTTCCTGAATCTCGGTGCGGGGCCCGCGGCCCGCACCCCTGGAGTTGGAAGGTGTCGCAGGATTCCGGCGCGTGGCTGATCGTTCGCCCGCGGTCATCGTCGCCGGAATCTCGCGAGCCCGTCGCGTTGCCGGTCCCTCGCCAGGCCTGCCTCGGCTTGGCGAGGGCCGTGCTCGCGGAGGTCGACGACCCCGCCCGCTGGCGGGCGCTCACGGCCGACGACGAGGCCGTGGCGGCATGGCTCTCAGCGGCCCCCGCGGGCCCTCTCCTGCCCCGCTTGGCTGAAGATCTCGTGGTGGGGGCGTTGCCGGCCGGCGTGCGCGGCGGCGCGGCCGCCGTGGCGGCGCCGGCGTCCGAGGCGCTTCTTCTCGTCGACGCCGTCGAGCGGATGCGCGAGCACGAGCGGCTTTCCGGGCTGTTCGACGAATCGCTCAAGGCCGCCCGGCTCGAGGCCGCCCGCGAGCTGGCCTACGGGGCCGGGCACGAGATTAACAATCCGCTCGCCAACATCGCCACGCGGGCCCAGTCGCTGCTCCTCGAGGAACGCGATCCGGAGCGCCGGCGGCGGCTGGCGACGATCGTCGACCAGTCGTTTCGGGCTCGCGACATGATCGGCGGGCTGATGCTCTTCGCGCGGCCGCCGAAGCCGACGGTGGAGCCGGCGGACGTGGGCGGGATCATCGCCGCGGTGGGCGAGGCCGTCCGGAGCCAGGCCGAGGCCCGCGGCATCAGCCTCGAGGTTTCGCCACCGGCGACG
>JBJSZP010000308.1:0-4467 GCA_046090365.1 Planctomycetia bacterium | reverse complement strand
GGTCGATGCCGCGGAACTGGTCGCGCCGTCGACCGACGGGCTCGTCCTCGATCTTCCGCTGCCGGCGAAGCCCCGGTCGGTCCGCCGCCAGGGTCCGCCGCTGCGCCGCTGGGTGGACGCGAGCGGGGCCCATGCGACGGTGGGTCAGTTCCGCGGATTCCAGGACGACGTGGTCGAGATCCTCAAGTCCAACGGCAGCGTCATCCGCGTGCCGCTCGATCGACTCAGCGAGATCGACCGCGACTATGTCGACACCGTGTCGGGACGGCTCGCCGCCCCCGCTTTGGCGGATACCGTCGGGATGTGATCGGCACGTCCGGCACGGCGATGCCGAAGGGATGCATGGACGAGGCACGTGCGGCACGGATGGACGGGGTCACGCGTCGTCCAGGACCGCGACCGTGTCGAACGCCTTGCCCTCGAGCATCTCGAGGCTCGCGCCGCCGCCGGTGGAAACGTGGCTCACCCGGTCGGCATAGCCGAGCTGCTCGACCGCCGCGGCCGAGTCGCCACCGCCGATGATCGTCACCGCCCCGTGGGCGGTCGCCTCCGCGACCGCCGCGGCCACCGTCTTCGTGCCCGCGTCGAAGGGGGGCATCTCGAACACGCCCATCGGCCCGTTCCACACGACCGTGCCCGCGCCGCGGATGATCTCGGCATAGCGTTTCGCCGTCTCCGGGCCGATGTCGAGCCCCTCGAAGCCGTCGGGAATCTCCCCGGCCTTCACGATCTTCTTGTTCGCCCCGGGTGAAAAATCGTCGGCGCAGTGCGTGTCGACGGGGAGCACGAGCTTTCCTTTCCCAGTGGCGAGCAGCTCCTTCGCGAGCGCCACCTTGTCGGCCTCGACGAGCGACTTCCCCGTCTTCCCACCCTGGGCCAGGGAAAACGTGTAGGCCATCGCGCCGCCGATGAGGACGTGGTCGCAGATCGAAAGCAGGTTCGTGATCACGGCGATCTTGTCGCTCACCTTCTTCCCGCCGAGGATCGCCACGAACGGCCGCTTCGGCCGCGCGATCGCGTCGGCGAGATACTGGATCTCCTTCTCCACGAGAAATCCGGACACGGCCGGCTTCCCCATGGCCTTCATCGCGACGGGCACCGCGTGCATGCTCGCCTCGGTGCGATGACAGGTGCCGAAGGCGTCGTTCACGTAGGCGTCTGCGAGCGCGGCGAGGCCGGCGACGTAGGCCGCGTCGTCGCCCTTCTTCTCCCCCTTGTTGAACCGCACGTTCTCGAGCACGAGCACGCCGCCGGCGGGGAGGGCCCGCGCCTTTCCCTGCGAGTCGGGGCCGCCGGTGTCGGCCGCGAGCGCCACGGGCCTGCCGAGCAGGTCGGCGAGCCGCGCGGCGACGGGCGCGAGCGAGAACGCGGGCTCCACGCCCTTGCCGGCCGGCCGGCCGAGGTGCGACATCAGGATCGCCTTGCCGCCGCGGTCGAGGATCGAGCGGATCGTGGGCAGGGCCATGCGGATCCGGCGGTCGTCGGTGATCGCGCCCGAGTCGTCCTGCGGCACGTTGAAGTCAACCCGGACGAGCACGGCCTTGCCGCGCGGGTCGATGTCGGCAACGGATTTTTTTGGCATGGCGGAGGTTCCTGCGAGGGCGTGGCAACCGGAAAACGGCGGTATTCAAGCCGACCCTCCGGCCGCGGGCAACCCTCCCGGCTGCTGCCGCCTGCGTCGGGCGTGTATGGTGGCGGATTTGCCAGCGGTGCTCCGCCTCGCCATGGACGATCCCCCGAAACCAGCAGCCCACGGTGAATGGCCCGCGTTTCCCTCGCTCGGTCTGAGCCTCGTGACGCTGGCGCTGCTCGGGGCCGCTGCCCCGTGGATCGCCCGGTCGGCGATCGCAGTGCTTTCGGTCGAAGCGACGACGCCGATGGAATGGGTGCCGGCCGCGTTCCCGCCGCGGCAGGCGTACGACCGGTTCACGCGAGAGTTCGAGAGCGGCGACGTCGTGATCGCCTCGTGGCCCGGCTGCACGCTCGACAGCCCCGCGATCGATCGATTTCTCGCCGTGGCCACGGGCACCGCGGCCCCGCACGATCCGCAGGGGCGGCCCTGGTTCGAGGGGATCGCCACCGGGCAGAACGCCCTCGCACGGCTCACGGAACCGCCGCTTGCGCTCGACCGGGAGGCAGCACTCGAGCGGCTCCGTGGGGTGCTCATCGGCCCCGATGGTGCCACGACCTGCCTTGTGATTCCCTTCACACGGGCGGGCCTCGCCGACCGTCGAAATGCCGTCGCCTGGATCCGCGACGTACTCCTCAGAACGGCGACGCCCCACGAGGCCGACCTGCATCTCGCCGGCCCGGTGATCGACAACGTCGTGGTCGACGCGGCGAGCACCGGGAGCCTCAATACGTTCGGCGGGCCGGCCGCAGCGCTGATCCTTGTCCTCACCTGGTGGTCGCTGCGCTCGCTCCGCTACGCCCTGCTCGTGTTCGTCCTGGCGCTCGCGTGCGTGGGGCTTTCGTTCACGTTCATCAACGCCTGGGGAGACCGCATGAACCCGGTGTTGATCGTGATGCCGCTGCTCGTGCTCACGCTCGGCGTGTCGGGAGGCATCCACCTCGTGAACTATCTCGTGGACGCTTCCGAGCAGGGTCCCCGACAGGGCATCGCCGCACGTGCGATCCGGGTCGGCTGGCTGCCCTGTGCCCTCTCGGCCGGCACGACGGCGGTGGGGCTGTTTTCGCTCGTGGTCAGCGAGCTCGAGCCGATCCGTGTGTTCGGCTTCCACGCGGCCTTGAGCGTGCTCGCGACGCTCGCGATCCTGTTCCTCGTGCTGCCTGGAATCTTCGAACGCTGGCCGATCAGCCGGCGGTCTACGCGGGCTGCAGCCGCTGCGGGAGGCGCCACACCGCTGGCGTCGTGGGTGATCCGGCGTGCCCTTCCGATCGTGGTCGTCGCGGCGCTCGCGATGCTCTTCGCCGGGGCGGGCGTGCCGCGGATCCGCACGTCGGTCGCGATCGACACGCTGTTCACGCCTGAGAGCCGGGTGATCCAGGACTATGCCTGGCTCGAGCGGATGATCGGGCCGCTTGTGCCGGTGGAGGTGGTGCTGCGATTCAGTCCAAGCACGGGCGTGCGTCCGGCAGAGCGGCTCGATCTTGTGCGCGAGGTAGCCGAGGCGGTGGGCAGCCTGCCGGGCGTGACGGGCGTGCTCTCGGCGGCGACGTTCCTGCCGCCCGATCCGGCCGCGACGGGCCTGCGGGCGACGGCCCGCAAGGCGGTCATGGCCCGCAAGCTTGAGCAGGGGCTCGCGGGCCTCGCCGACATGCGGATCATCCGGGAGGCCGACGGCGAGCAGCTCTGGAGGGTGACGGCCCGGACGTCGGCCCTGTCGGGCCTCGACTACGGCGAGTTTCTCGGCGAAGTGCGCCGGCGCGTCGATCCGCTCATCGCCGCCCACGACGGGGCCGCGCGGGGCCTCACGGTGGAGTACACGGGCGTGATGCCGCTCGTGAACGCGATCCAGAAGACGCTGCTGAACGATCTGTTTTCGAGTTTTCTGTCTGCGTGTCTCGTGATCACGGTCGTGATGATCGCCGTCGAGCGCAGCCTCCGGGCGGGCATTGTCGCCATGATCCCCAACGTGTTCCCCATGGTCCTGCTCTTCGGCCTCCTCGGCTGGTCGCGGCTGCCGCTCGACATCGGCAGCGTGATGACCGCCTCGATCGCGCTCGGCATGGCGGTGGACGGCACGTTTCACTTCCTCACGTTTTTCCACCGCGGCCTCGCCGCAGCTTCCGGCGGAGGCGTGCCCGCTGCCGGCCACCGGGCCGCCGCCGTCCACGCCGCCTTTCGCCACTCGGCCGCCGCCCTCGCCGAGAGTGCGATCGTGTGCGGCCTCGGGATCCTCGTGTTCGCCGGGAGTTCGTTCGCCCCGTCGCGAAGGTTCGCCTGGATGCTCTCGCTGCTCGTGGCCGCCGCGCTCGTCGGCGACCTCGTCGTCCTGCCGGCCCTGCTCGCGAGCCCGATCGGGCGGCTCTTCAGGCCGGCATCTCGACCACGGCCTTGATCACGCCGCTGGCGGGCTCGAGAAACCCTGGAAAGGCCCGGATGGTGTCGGCAAACGGCACGTGGTGCGTGAGCCATTGCCGCTTGTCAATCCGCTCCGCCTCGATCAGGCCGATGATCCTGTTGAAGTTGCGCGACAGGGCGTTGCGGCTGGCGAGGAGCGTCAGTTCACGCCGGTGCATCACCGGCGCGTGCGGAAACACGATCTCGCCCTGCGTGATGCCCACGTAGACGAGCCGCCCCCCGAAGCCGGCGAGCGCGAGCGCGGCCGCCATGCTCGCGGCGCTGCCGGTGGCATCCACGACCACCTCCGCCATCCGGCCGCCGGTGAGATCCGCCACGGCCGCGACGTCGTCCGCACCGCCACGGGCGTGGAGCGTGTCGGCCACGCCCATCCGCGCGCGGGCGAACGCGAGCCGATCGGCCGACATGTCCATGACGACCAC
>JBJSZP010000307.1:0-2473 GCA_046090365.1 Planctomycetia bacterium | reverse complement strand
AGGGGCAACCCCTCGCCTCCCCCCTTTTCAGTCAAGCCAGTTGAGGAGGCTTCGGGCTCCCCGTGTCCTGTCGCAGGCGTATGCAGGCAAGCGCAGCCATGGATGGCGAAGCGCAGCCGGAGTCGAGTGAGCCGGAGCCTGGAGGGCGAAGGCGAACGTCCGGCGACGGGATACGGGGAGCCCGAAGCCGGCGCGCATTGAGAAGAGACAGGCTGAAGACTGTGCTACGGGCAGGCACACGGTAGGCTACGTCGCATGGCCACCCCGAAGACTCCTGCCGCCCGCGGTGTGAGCGTGTTGCTCGTCGACGACCAGCCGATCATCGGCGAGGCCGTGCGGCGGATGCTCGCCGGCGAGGAGGGGATCGCGTTCCACTATTGCAAGCATGCGCCGCGGGCGCTCGAGATGGCGGCCGAGATCGGGCCGACGGTGATCCTCCAGGATCTCGTGATGCCCGAGATCGAGGGGCTCGAGCTCGTGAAGCGGTTTCGGGCCGACGAGCGGTTTCGCGACGTGCCGATCATCGTGCTCTCCACGAAGGAGGAGGCGGCGGTGAAGGCGGAGGCGTTTGCCGTCGGGGCCAATGACTACATCGTGAAGCTGCCCGACCGGCTCGAGCTCGTGGCCCGCGTCCGCTACCACTCCCGCGGCTATACGGCCCTGCTCGAGCGCAACGAGGCGTTCACGGCGCTCCAGGCGAGCCAGCAGGTGCTGGCCGACGACCTGGCGACGGCGGCCCACTACGTGCGGTCGCTGCTGCCGCCGCCGCAGACGCTGGGGAGCGTGGCGGCCGACTGGCGGTTCATCCCGTCGGCGGAACTCGGCGGCGACGCCTTCGGCTACCACCATCTCGACGACACGCATGTCGCCGTGTACCTGCTCGACGTGTGCGGGCACGGGGTGGGGGCGGCGCTGCTGAGCGTGTCGGCGCTCAACGCGATCCGCAGCGAGGCCCTGCCCCAGACCGACTTCCACGATCCCGGGGCGGTGCTCGCGGCGCTCAACAGGGCGTTTCCGATGGAGCGGCAGAACGACATGTTCTTCACCATCTGGTACGGCGTGTACGACACGGCGGCGCGGACGCTGCGGTGGGCCGGGGGCGGCCATCCGCCGGCTGTGCTCCTCCCCCCCGGTGGCGGACCTCCCAAACTGCTCGATTCCGACGGCCCGCTGATCGGCGCGGTCGACGACCTGGCCTTCGACTCGCAGGACGTGGCGGTGCCGGCCGGGGCCAGGCTCCTCGTGTACAGCGACGGGGCGTTCGAGATCAGCCGGCCCGACGGCTCGATGTGGCCGTTCGAGGAGTTCCTGCGCACGATCGCGGCCCCGCCGGCTGCGGCGGCGAACACCATGGACACCCTCGTGACGCACGTCAGGCAGCTTTCCGGCCGCGACGACTTCAACGACGACTTCTCGATGATGGAGTTGGTGCTGGGCTGAGGGCGGGCGGCTTCCGCCGCGTTCCCTCGGCCGTGCGGCCTGCGAAAATGGCCGTCTTGCACGGGGTTTTCGAATCCGTACACTTGATCGATTCGCGGTCTCGGCCGGCCGCTAGCGTAGCTCAATTGGCAGAGCAGCTGATTTGTAATCAGCAGGTTGCGGGTTCAACTCCCGCCGCTAGCTCACACGAGCCGCGCCCGCTCGGTCCCTGCGCGCGAGGGTCCGGCCACGCGGTTTTCGACTCGGTCACACGTCAGCCACACACACGAACACGCCACCCACACACAACCACGAGAAGGGGAGTTTCCCGAGCGGTCAAAGGGGTCAGACTGTAAATCTGATGGCTATGCCTTCGCAGGTTCGAATCCTGCACTCCCCACTCCCGCGGCACCCGACGCGGGTGTAGCTCAATGGTAGAGCAATAGCCTTCCAAGCTAAAGACGAGGGTTCGATTCCCTTCACCCGCTTTTCGAAGCAACGAGTTCCAGAGATCGAGTTCCCAGAGATTGATTCCCGGAGTTTGATGTCACACGCATGAGGCCAGTTCCGCTGCTGTAGCTCAGTTGGTAGAGCACGTCCTTGGTAAGGACGAGGTCAAGGGTTCAAGTCCCTTCAGCAGCTCTTCCACGGGCGACAGCGTCCCGTCACCCGTTCGGTTCTTTTTTTCACTTTAGAGGAGCAGTTAGGAGAAAGCATGGCAAAGGACACGTTCACGCGGAGCAAGCCGCACGTCAATGTCGGCACGATCGGTCACATCGACCATGGCAAGACCACGCTCACGGGCGCGCTCGTCGCCGTGCAGGCGGCCAAGAACCTGGCCGTCGCCAAAAGCTACGCCGACATCGCCAAGGGCGGCACCGTCCGCGACGAGACGAAGACGGTGACGATCGCCGTCAGCCACGTCGAGTACGAGACCGACAAGCGGCACTACGCCCACATCGACTGCCCGGGCCACGCCGACTTCATCAAGAACATGATCACCGGCGCCGCCCAGATGGACGGCGCGATCCTGGTGGTGAGCGCGGCCGACGGG
>JBJSZP010000306.1:0-9349 GCA_046090365.1 Planctomycetia bacterium | reverse complement strand
GGGAAATAGTCGCAAAGGTCGCGCACGCCGAGCCGGTCGGCCTTGCGGCCGCCGAGCCATTCGGTGAACCGCTCGAGGTCGCGGCGGCAGGCGGCCTGCGTGTTGACAGACAGCACGCGCTCGTGGCGGATCGAGCCGAGGAACCGGCCGACGAGCAGGGCTGTCGACTGCGGGCCGACGGGCGCCGCCGGCGCGTCGCCGAGCAGGATCCGGCGTGTTCGTGGCCGACGTTCCACCAGATGCCCCCTGAAGCCCAGGCCGGCTCGGGGACGCCGACAGTCTCCGAACCGGCTCAGGCGTCGTAGCCGAGATTCGGGGCCAGCCAGCGTTCGACCTCGGCCACCGGCATGCCCTTGCGCGCGGCGTAGGCCTCGACCTGCTCCCGCGTGATCCGGTCCACCGCGAAGTATCGGCTTTCCGGATGGGCGAAGTAGAGCCCGCTCACGCTGGCGGCCGGCAGCATCGCGCAGCTTTCCGTAAGCGTCATTCCCGCCCCCTTCTCCGCATCCAGCCAGGCGAACAGCGACCGCTTCTCCGTGTGGTCGGGGCAGGCCGGATAGCCGGGGGCCGGGCGGATGCCACGGTACTTCTCTTCGATCAGGTCCTCGGGCGACAGTCGCTCCTGCCTGCCGTAGCCCCATTCCCGGCGGACCTTCGCGTGCAGCCACTCCGCGCAGGCCTCGGCGAGCCGGTCGGCGACGGCCTTGGCCATGATCGACGAGTAGTCGTCGTGGTCGCGGTCATACTTGCGGCACAGTTCGTCGCAGCCGTGGCCGGCCGTGCAGGCGAAGGCGCCGAGGTAGTCCTTGCGGCCGCTCTCCACCGGGGCCACGAAATCGGCGAGGGCGTGGAACGCGTCCCGGCCCTTGCGCTCCCACTGCTGCCGCAGCGTGTGCACGCGGCCGAGTTCGGTGACACGCGACTCGTCGGTGAACAGGATGATGTCGTCGCCGGTCGAGTTCGCCGCGAAGAAGCCGTAGGTGGCCTTCGAGACGAGCGCGTCCGACCGCACGATCTCGTCGAGCATCCGCATGGCGTCGCCGTGCAGTTTCCGCGCCTCGGTGCCCACGACGGGATCGTCGAAGATCGCCGGATGCTTGCCCTTGAGCTCCCAGGAGAGGAAAAACGGCGACCAGTCGATGTAGGGAATGAGCTCTTCGAGCGGGATCTTCTCGAGCGTCCGCACGCCGAGGAACTCGGGCACGTCGATCGGGGCCGTGGCCCAGTCGGTGGTCCAGCGCTTCTCGCAGGCCGTGGCGTATGGCACGAGCTTCGTCTCCTGCCGGCGTTTGAAGTTTTCCACGTCGCGGGCCTGCGACTCCCGCGTGGCCCTCACGAATTCGTCGCGGGCGGTCGGGCTGAGGAGCTTTTCGACGACACCCGCGGCCCGCGAGGCGTCGTTTACGTGCACGACGGCCCCGGTGTATTTGGGCGCGATCTTCACGGCCGTGTGCCGGGCCGAGGTCGTCGCGCCGCCGATCAGGAGCGGCACCTTCAGGCCTTCGTGCTCGAACTCCTGGGCCACCTGCACCATCTCGTCGAGGCTGGGGGTGATCAGGCCCGAGAGGCCGACGATGTCGACCTCGTTGCGGATCGCCTCCTCGATGATCTTCGTGCAGGGCACCATCACGCCGAGGTCGACCACCTCGTAGCCGTTGCAGCCGAGCACCACGCCGACGATGTTCTTGCCGATGTCGTGCACGTCGCCCTTCACGGTGGCCATCAGCACCCGGCCGCGCTTGACGTGCTCCGTGCCGGACGCCTTGCGCTCCGCCTCCATGTAGGGCAGCAGGTGGTTGACCGCCTTCTTCATCACGCGGGCGCTCTTCACGACCTGCGGCAGGAACATCTTTCCCTCCCCGAACAGGTCGCCGACGGTCTGCATGCCCCGCATCAGCGGGCCCTCGATGATCTCGAGGCTCGTCGCATAGTGCCCGCGGGCGGCTTCGACGTCTTCCTCGACGTGGTCGACGATCCCCTTCACGAGGGCGTGGGAAAGCCGGGCCTCCACGTCGAGGCTCCGCCACGTGTCGGCCTGGGCGTTGCCCGCCCCTTCCTGCTTCTTGACCGTCTCGGCGAACTCCACGAGCCGCTCCGTGGCGTCGGGCCGCCGGTCGAAGAGCACGTCTTCGATCCGTTCCTTGAGCTCGGGCGTGATCTCCTCGTAGACGGCGAGCTGGCCGGCGTTGACGATCCCCATCTCCATCCCGGCCCGGATCGCGTGGTAGAGGAAGCAGGAGTGCATCGCCTCGCGCACCACCTCGTTGCCGCGGAAGGAGAACGAGATGTTGCTCACGCCCCCCGACACCTTCACGGCCGGCATCGCCGCCTTGATCTGCCGCGTGGCCTCGATGAAGTTGACGGCGTACCTGTTGTGCTCCTCGATGCCGGTGGCGACGGTGAGGATGTTGGGGTCGAAGATGATGTCTTCCGGGGGGAACCCCGCCTGTTCAGTGAGCAGGCGGTAGGCCCGCTTGCAGATCGCGACCCGCCGCTCGACGTCGGTCGCCTGCCCTTCCTCGTCGAAGGCCATCACGACGACGGCCGCCCCGTGGCTCCGCACGATCCGGGCCTGCTCGAGGAACTTCTCCTCCCCCTCCTTGAGGCTGATCGAGTTGACGATCCCCTTGCCCTGGACACACTTCAGGCCCGCCTCGAGCACCTCGAACCGCGAGGAGTCGATCATGATCGGCACGCGCGAGATCTCAGGCTCGCTGGAGAGCAGCGTGAGGAACTTCGTCATCACCTTGACGCCGTCGAGCATCCCCTCGTCGACGTTGATGTCGATGATGTTCGCGCCGTTCTCCACCTGCTGCCGGGCGACGCCGAGGGCCTCCTCGTAGCGCTCCTCCTTGATGAGGCGGGCGAAGGCGCGGGAGCCGGTGACGTTCGTCCGTTCGCCGACGATCGTGAAGCTGCTCTCGGGGCGGAGTTCGAGCATCTCGAGGCCCGAATAGCGGCTCCGCCGGGGCGGCTCGGCCGGCTTCCGCGGCGGGTAGTTCCGCATCACGTCGGCGATCGCCTGGATGTGGGCGGGCGTCGTGCCGCAGCAGCCTCCCACGATGTTGAGCCAGCCAGCCTGGGCGAACTCCTCGAGCACCGTGGCCATCATCTCGGGCGTCTCGTCGAAACCGCCGAGGGCGTTGGGCAGGCCGGCGTTGGGATAGCAGCTCACGAGCCTGGGGGTGATCCGGGAGAGGTCGGCGACGTGCGTGCGGAGCTTCTCGGGGCCGAGGGCGCAGTTGATGCCGGCGCTCAGGAGGTCGATGTGCGAAATGCTCGTCCAGCAGGCCTCGACGGTCTGGGCGGAGAGGGTGCGGCCCCCCTCGAAGATCGTGAAGGAGGCCATCACGGGGAGCGAGCGGCCCAGGTCGGAAAACACCTGCTCGATCGCGTGCAGGCAGGCCTTGAGCACGAGCGTGTCGAAGGCCGTTTCCGCGAGCAGCAGGTCGACGCCGCCGTCGATGAGGGCCTCGATCTGCTCCCGGTAGGCCGCCACCATCTGGTCGAACGTCACGTCGCGGTGCCCCGGGTCGGCCACGTTGCCGGCGATCGAGAGCTGCTTGTTGGTGGGGCCGATCGAACCGGCCACGAACCGGGGGCGGTCGGGCGCCCTGGCGATGGCGGCGTCGGCCGCCTCGCGGGCGAGCCGGGCGGCGGCGAGGTTCAGCTCGCGGGTGTGATGCTGCAGGCCGAAGTCGGCCAGCGCCACGCTCGTGGCCCCGAAGGTGTTGGTCTCGACGATGTCGGCGCCGGCCGCGAAGTAGGCGGCGTGGATGTCGCGGATCGCGTCGGGCTGCGTGAGCACGAGCACGTCGATGCAGTTCTTGAGATCGCGGTGATGCTCGGCGAACTGCCGGCCGCGGAAGCCGGCCTCGTCGAGGCCGAGCCGGTGCACCATCGTGCCCATGGCCCCGTCGAGGATCGCGATGCGCTCGGCAAGCAGGGAATGGATCGCGTGGCCGCGGGACGGGCTGGGCTGCTGGGGCATGGGGGGAATGGGCGGGCGTCCGGGGGCTGGAAGACCTGATGAGGAGGCTGGAACCGCCTTATGATAGGCGACTGGGGGCTTCGGGCATATTGCGAAAACAAGTGGGTGAATCTTCAAGCGAGCTGAATTCGGGCGTCGATTCTCCACAGGCGCAGCCTCCATGGAAGCCGCCTCGGCGGCCGCACCCGGGCAATGGATATTCTGGCCACATTTCCGGCAGTGAAGGTTCCGGGCACGGCTGCGCCGCGGCAGGATTCCGTGTCATGCGCAAACGCCGCCGCAAAGCCCGGGCCCCGCCGGTCGCGTTCGATCACGATCCTGTTCGTCGTGGCGGCGTGCACCTGGGCGACCGTGTGGTGGCTCGAGCGGGCAAGAAACGCCACGCAGCAGGCGGCGACCATGGCCGCAGCGGATGGCGTCGAACAGGAATCGGTGGCACGATGACCGTGGATCTCATCGACCATGCGTTCCTCCGCCGGCTGGCCGATCCGGTCGTTTCCGACATCGCTGTCGCGACGCCGTTGCCACCGGTCGCAGACGGCGGCCAGCCGCCGTCTCCCGTGCAGGATCCTGTCGTCGCGGCGCTGCTGGCGACGTGCCCGGAGCAGTGGGCACGGCTCGCCGATCGCGTCGAGGCGGCCTGGGCGGCAGGCGAGCGGATCGTCGCGGTGGCCGGGCGAGCCCGGGGCGACGGCGTTTCGACGGTCGTGCACGGACTCGCGCACGTCCTCCGGGAGCGTGGCGCGCTTATGACGTGCCGCGATCATCGGGCCGCTGGGGATCGGACTGGGGCCGATTCCGCTGATGATGGCCGCCCCGTGCTCGTGGATGGCGGCGCGTGGTTTCCGTCCGGACCGGTGCACCGCGGCCGGCTCGCCCGGGCGGCCTTCGGGTGCCAGGCGGCCATCCTCGTGCGCCGGGCCAGCGGCAGGCCGAGCCCCGCCCATGCGGCGGCCCTCGCGACACTCGGCGTGTGCGTGCTCGGGGAGGTCGTCACGTTTGCCGAAGCGCCCGCACCCGCCGCCGTGGAGTCGGCATGACACGCACCGCCACCGCCCCGTCGCTCACGCTCGGTCAGCAGGCGGCTGTCGCCCGCCTGGCCTATGCGCTCGAGGCGCCGGCCGCGGTGGCGATCCTCTGCGGTCCGCCGGGGGTGGGAAAGTCGCTCGTGCTCGGTCACGTCGCGGCGGCGCGTCTGCTCCACGGGCGGCCGGTGCAGCGCTGTGCCTGGCGGGATGGTGTGCCGACGGCTCTCCAAGGCGGGCCGCAGGATGATGCCATCCTGCTCGTCGACGATGCCCACGAAGCCGCTGCCGATGCCTTGGCCGCCCTCATCGACTCGTGGCGCCGCCGGGCTCCGTCTGGTGGCCTCGTGTTCGCCGGCGAGGGCAGGCTGCTCACGCTCGTCGCACGGGACAGGCGGCTCGAGCAGGCGGTGATGCTCCGCGCGACCCTCGGCCCGTTCACGCTCGAGGAGTCGACGCTCGTGGTGGCGCCGCGGCTGTCGCTGGCCGGCACGCAGGCCGAGCACAGGGTGCTCGTCCGGGCGATTCACGACCTGGCCGGCGGCATCCCGGCCCGGGTCGTGAGGCTCGCGGAATTGGCCCAGACGATCGCCGCGGGAACGCCCACGGGCCGGCTCACTCCCGAAGATGTGGAGGCGGTGCACCGTCGGCTGAGCCTCCAGGCGGCGTGAAGACTGCCTGCGTCACGGGATCGTGGTCGCGGCCCGTTCGAGATAGGCGGCGACGGAGTCGGGCGGCGGTCGGCCAGCCGTGACGGCCGGCCGCAGCGGCGAGAAAGGCGCGGGTTCGATGCTCGGCGCGGCGCCGGTGATCAGGTCGGCCATCAGGACGGCCGTGCCGGTGGATTGATGGAGCCCGGCGCGGAAGTGGCCCGTGGCGACGAACGCGTTGCGAAGCGTTGGGATCGGGCCGAGCGTCGGCAGCCCGTCGACGGAGCCCGGCCGGAGCCCCGCCCAGGCCTGCTCCACGGTGGCATCGGGCAGCGGCCCGAGCAGTCGATGCGCCACGCCGAGCAGCCGGTCGACCGCCTCGGGAGTGGTCGTGGGGGCGAATCCCGCATCCTCGATTGTCGAGCCGACGAGCAGGCGGCCGTCGGGCCGCGGCACGAGGTAGTCGATCCCGAAATTGACCACGCGCCCGAGCCGCTGCCGCGGGAGCCGCAGCAGCACGATCTGGCCGCGGATGGGCCGCGTCTCCACCGCCAGGCCGACGGGCGCGGCGATCAGGCCCGCCCAGGCTCCTGCCGCGAGGCAGTAGGCGCCGCCCCGCACGACACCGGAGTCGGTCACGACCGCGGCGATGGCCCCGTCGCGCACGTCGAGGCTCCGCACCTCGGCCGCGGTGATCGCGACGCCGCGCCGGCGGCAGCTGGCCGCAAGGGCCTCCAGGTGGCGGGGCGGCCGCAGGCTCATCTCGTCCGGCAGCAGATACCCGGCACGGACACCGCCACTGTCGATCCCCATCCCGAGTGCGGGCTCGTGGGCGCGGATATCGTGGGCCTCGAGCCATTCACACCGGGCGCCCCGCAGCCGCCACGATTCGGCGGCCGCGGTCAGCCGGTCGAGCCCGGCATCGCTCGCCGCCACGTGGAGGCCGCCGCAGCGGCGGAGTTCGTTGTCGATCCCGGTCTCCGCGCGGAGTTCCTCGGCCCACTGGCGATGGAGCCCGTCGCTCCAGGCCGTGAGCCGGTCGCCGGGGGAGGCCGTGGCGTGGTCGGGTGCCGGTGGAAAAATCCCGGCGGCCGCCCAGGATGCCGTGTCGCGGCCCCGCTCCCGCGCGAGCACCTCCACCCGCAGGCCGCGGCTCGCGAGTTCGCGGGCGATCGAGAGGGCGATCACGCCGCCGCCGATGATCACGCAGTCTGTCATGGGCTCCGGTGGAGACGGCCGTCAGGCATTGGTGGGAATGGCGGGAGTGTCGGCGATGTTCACCCACACGTGCACGTGCGGTGCCCCACGGAAGTGCCACACGAACGCGGGGCCCTCGAGCCGCCAGTTGTCCCAGACGCCGTCGGCGCCGATGTCGCCCTGCGAGTAGAACGCGAGCCGGCAGCGGTCGAGGCCCCCCTGCTTCGCGAGGCAGCCACGAGCCTCATCGCGATCGACCGTGCGGAACGGCTCGAGGAGGATGCCGAGCACCCGCTCGAGCTCGGCCCTCTGGTCCGGCGACAGTTCCGACACCCGGATGCCCGCCGCCCCGTCCTGTTCGCCGCGGAAGCCGATCGCATTCTCCCGCGGCAGCCCGTCGACGAGCGCGAGCGCCCGCTGCCGGCCTTCGAGCATGGCGTACACGCCGTTGGCGGCGAGGGCCTGCGGCCAGAACACGTTGCCGGGATGGTCGCGCTCCTCGTCTTCGCCCCCGGCATCGTGACCGTAGAAGATCGGGCCGCCGAACGCCACGTGCTCGGCCGAGTCGCCATCGCAGCGGAGCGTCATGTGGCGGCCGGTGAGCAGGAATTGAAACTTTCCGCTGCCGGGCGCGCCGATGAGGGCGATCGACTGGTCGTGGCCGAAGCCGCCGGTGTCGTCCTCGAGCTGCTTGTCGAAGCGGGCGTGCCAGTCGGGCGAGACCAGCTGCTCGAAGATGTCGCGCACGAGCCGCTGCTGGTCGGGCGTGAAGAACTCGCTCTTCACCGCCGGCTTGGTGGCGTTCCAATTGTTGGCGACGCGGGTGCGCAGGAGGCCGAACTTCGGATGCCGGTAGTCCCACGGAAAGCAGATGGCTTCCCGCTGGGCGGGCGTGAGCGACGCGTGCAATGCCTGGGCGAGCGTTTCGGCCGAGGGCGCCGCTTCCGCCCCGCGGACGGCGCGGGGGCCGCGCGTCAGCAGCGATGGCGCCGCCGCGGCGGTCGCGGCGAGGAGACGTCGCCGCGTGAGGCGGCTCGTGTGGCGAAGCATCGGAGGTTCTCCGAAAGGTGACCGGTGCAGACTACGTCATCCTGCCGGACCCTGCCACACGCCGTCGCCGTGCGCCGGGCCGGCCCTGACACGCCGGGCAGAAAAACGTGGCCCGCTGGGCCTGCACGATGCGCTCGATGGGCCGGCTGCAGGCGGCGCACGGTTCACCCTCGAGCCCGTAGACCCGGTGTTCGTGCTGGTAGCGGCCGGTGCGGTTGTCGGCCGTGCGATAGGTTTCGTCGCCGATCGACGAGCCCTCGAGCCGCACGGCGTCGGCGAGGACCCGCCGCGCGGCGTCGGCGATCGACGGCCACGCGTCGCGCGGCAGCCGGCGGCATGGCGTCCGCGGATCGATCCCGACGCGAAACAGGATTTCAGCGGCGTAGATGTTGCCGATGCCGGCGACGACGCGCTGGTCGAGCAGGGCCACCTTCACCGCCCGGCGCGACGCTTTCAGCCGCGCGGCGAGATCGTCGCCCGTCACCTCCAGCCCGTCGGGCCCGAGCTTCGCGGGGCCGCACGCCGCATCGAGCCCAGCGCGGTCGTGGAGCCGGATCGTGCCCAGGCCGCGCCGATCCCAGAACAGGATCCGCGTCGGCGCCCCGCGGCGACGCGAGGGCTCGAGGTGCAGGACGAGCCGCACGTGCTCGGCCGATGGTGGGTCTGCGACGAGCATGAGCCCGGTCATCCGGGGTTCGATCGCCAGCCAGCGGGTGTCGGCGGGAGCGGCGCCGGACAGTTCGAGCACGATCCGCTTGCCGCGCCGCAGCACCGCGGCGATGGTGCGGCCCTCGAGCCGCGGCACCAGCACGGCCGGCCGGGGGCGAATCGAGAGTGGCCGCACCCGGCTCCGCGGAAACTCGGCGGCGACGATCCGCGCCCCCGTCACGCCGGTGATGCCGCGCCGCATCGTCTCGACCTCGGGCAGTTCGGGCATGGGATGCGGTCCGGATGGTGGCGGGGAGACGTCAGGCTACAATCGAAGCGAGCAACGCTGCACGCCCCCTGACAGCCACCCTTTTCAGCACCCCCACTCTTCAGGATCCGCCCGATGCCAGCCGCCCCCGCGGTTTCCAGCGTTCCCGACGCCCTCGGCCGGTTTGGGCGTTTTGGCGGCCGCTACGTGCCCGAGACGCTCTCCGCCGCGCTCGACCAGCTCGAGCGGGAGTATGCCAAGGCCCAGGCCGATCCGGCGTTCCATGCCGAGCTCGACGGCCTGCTCTCCGCCTTCGTTGGCCGCCCCACTCCCCTGCTCTTCGCCAAGCGGCTCACGGAATACGCGGGCGGTGCGCAGATCTACTTCAAGCGCGAGGATCTGAGCCACACCGGCGCCCACAAGATCAACAACACGCTCGGCCAGGGGCTGCTCGCGATCCGGATGGGCAAGCGACGGATCATCGCGGAGACGGGGGCCGGCCAGCACGGCGTGGCCACGG
>JBJSZP010000305.1:0-1041 GCA_046090365.1 Planctomycetia bacterium | reverse complement strand
TCGCCGGGCTGGCTCAAGGGCTGCGACCACAAGATGCTCGTGCCCGCGACGACGAGTGCGAAGCGGGGCGTGAGGCTCGGCACCGTGGTGAGCGTGCAGCGCGGCCGCGTGGCGATCGACCTCGCGGGGAGCGTGAAGCGGGGCGACGGCGTGGCCTTTGACTGCGGCGCGACGAGCGACGAGGCCGTGGGCGGACGCGTGTATGAGGTGTTTCAGGCGGGCCGATCGCTCACGGAGCCGGTGGCGGAGGGCCGCGTCGAACTCACCTTTGCGCGAGAGGCGTTCGACCTCGGCCGGCTCGCCCCGGGGCAGACCGTGTGGAAGACCGACGACCCCGCGCTCACGGCCCGGCTCCGCAAGACGTTTGCCGGCGACGAGCTCACGCGGCGGCAGCCGATCGATCTCGTCGTGACCGCGGCGGTGGGCCGGCCGGTGGTGGTGCGGGCCACGCTCGCGAGTGGCGGCACGTGCGAGGTGGAGTCGGACGAGCCGGCCGTCGAAGCAAAAAAACATCCGCTCACCGTGGACGTGCTCCGCGAGCAGCTCGGCCGGCTGGGCGGCACCCCCTTCGAGCTGCGCGGGCTCACGGCCGAGATTGCAGGCCTGCCGATGCTGCCCCTGAGCGTGCTGGGGAAGCTGCGGCGGGATCTCGTGGCGCAGGCGACCCGGGTCGCTTCACGCGGTGGCTCGGCATCGTGCCGACCACCGCTTGGCGGGCCTCCGCCCGCTGGTGCGCACCCGGCCCTCCGGGCCTGGAGCGTTCAGGAAGACAGCCAGGCTGAAGCCCGTCCTACATTCCTAGTGCGGTCGCTCGAGCAGGTGAAGGCCGTGCTCGACCTCGGCGAGCGCACGCTCTACGCCGACTTCGCCGACATCCGCCAGTATCGCGGCGCGATCGCACTCGTCCGCTCTGCCGGCGGCACGCTGTTTCCCGCCACGCCCCGGATCCAGAAGCCCGACGAGCTCGGCATCTTCGCCCTCCTCGCCAAGCAGGAGCCCGACGGCGTGCTCGTGAGGAACTACGCGGGGCTGACTTACTTC
>JBJSZP010000304.1:0-9524 GCA_046090365.1 Planctomycetia bacterium | reverse complement strand
GAGCCGCTCGGCAGCACGACCACGTCGCGTGCGGCGCGGAGGGCCGCGTGGAAGCTCGCTTTGCAGACGTCGAAATCCCCGGCGAGCAGCCGCTCGTTGAGCGCCTCCACGTCGAGCAGCTGGATCTCGAAGTCGAGCCCGCGCCAGTCGACTGCCCGCGTGATGAGGCCGTGGAACGCGAACGTGTCGTTGGGGCAGGTGGAGATGCCGAGGCGGATCGGGCGCGTCACGGCCGGCCTCCGATGACGAGCGCGGCCAGCCGGGCGGCCGCATGGCAGGCGGCGTCGATCTGCCAGCGTGAGTGATCGCGGTCGCCGGCCGTATTCGAGATGCCGCGGACGATGTCGAGCGGCACGCCGGCGAGCCGGCAGGCCGTCGCGACGGCGAAGCCTTCCATGTCTTCGGCCTCGGCGTCGGGTTGAAGCGCGAGCCGCTCGCGCACGTCGCCGGCGCCGCCTGCCGCCGCGCAGGCGGAGAGCAGGAGGCCGGCTCGCGCGGGGGCTGCTGCGGGGAGCGGGCCGCTGGCACAGGGCAGGGCGTCTGCCACCTTCGTCGAGCGGTCGAGCCCGTCGCCGGGCCACTGCGGCCAGCCGAGCGCCGCGGCGGGGGTGAACGCGGCGCCGCTTCCCGCGCCGATGCCGTGGCAGGCCACGCGCTCGAAGGCGTAGGCCTGGCCGATCGCGAGCCGCTCGGCATACCGCCCCGCGATGCCCACGAGCAGCACGCGGTCTGGCCGCCGGTCGGCGATCAGCCGGGCGGTGCGGGCGGCCGCGACGACGGGCCCGAAGCCGCACAGGTCGAGGCTCACGGCCCCGCCGCACGCCTCCGCCAGCACGGGCTCGATCCGGCTGCGTTCGAGATCGGTGGGCACGAGAAGGAGAGGATGCCGCATGCCCACGAAAAAACCTGGTTCGCCTGCCGCCAACGGATGATCGCCATCCTTATGATAGACGGGCCTGCGTCACTGGCGGCCGTGCCGACGGGCGAACTATTCTGCTCGAGCGGGCTGCCGGCGGCAGGCTGCGGTTTTTCTTCCCTCGGAGCACGTCATGGCGACGGATCAGCGGCCCCTGGCCGTGAGCATGGGGGAGCCGGCGGGAATCGGGCCCGACCTGATCGCCCATGCGGCCGCGCACCGCGCGGCCCTCGGGCTGCCGGCGTTCGTGGCGTATGGCGATCCGGCCCTGTTCGCCGCCCGGGCCAGGCGGCTCGGCCTGGCGGTCGAGGTCGCGGCGGGCACGCCCGACGACGCAGCCTCGGCGGCTCCAGGCAGGCTCATGGTCGTGCCCACCGGCGGCCCCGTGGCCGACCGGCCGGGCGACGCCGTACCCGGCACCGCGCCGGTGGTGATCGAAGCGATCCGCCGGGCCGTGGCCGACACGCTCGCCGGCCGCACGGCGGGGATCGTGACCGCGCCGATCCACAAGGGGCTGCTCTACGGCGCCGGCTTCGGGTTTCCCGGCCACACGGAATTCCTCGCCACGCTCGCCGCCCAGGGGGGCGCCGTGCCGCGGGCGGTGATGATGCTCGCCGACGGCGACCTGCGGGCCGTGCCCGCCACGGTGCACGTGCCGCTCCGCGCGGTGCCGGAACTGCTCACGGCCGACCTGCTCGTGGAGACGGGCCGGATCGTGGCCGGCGACCTCGTGCGCCGGTTCGGGATCGCCGCGCCGAAGATCGCCTTCACGGGGCTCAATCCCCACGCCGGCGAGGGCGGCGCGATCGGCCGCGAGGAGATCGAGATCATCGCGCCCGCCGTGCGCCGGCTCGAGGCGGAGGGCATCGCCGCCACGGGCCCGCTCTCGGCCGACACGCTCTTCCATCCGCCGTCGTGGCGCCGGTTCGACGCGGTCATCGCGATGTATCACGACCAGGCGTTGATCCCGATCAAGACGGTGGCCTTCGACCGCGCGGTGAACGTCACGCTCGGGCTGCCGTTCGTGCGCACCTCGCCCGACCACGGCACCGCCTTCGACCTCGCCGGCACGGGCCGGGCCAGCCCGGAGAGTTTCGTCGCGGCGCTGCGGCTGGCCGCCCGCCTCGCTTTGAAGCGCAGCGCATGATCACTGCTCCACCACCCGCCGTCGGCAGCGACCTGCCCGTGCGGCTCGACGGCGTCGTGAAGCGGTATGGCCAGCGGACGGTGCTCGAGGGCGTGAGTTGCACGGTGCCGCCCGGCATCACGGGGCTCGTCGGGCCCAACGGCGCGGGCAAGAGCACGCTCGTGCGGTCGATCCTCGGCCTCGTGCGGCTCGCTGGCGGAACGGCCCGCGTGTTCGGCATCGATCCGGGGCAGGATCCGCGGCAGGTCCGGCGGCTCGTGGGCGTGGTGCCCGAAGACGAGTGCACCGTGCCGGGGCTCGCGGCGGTGGAGATGGTGCGGTATGCGGCCAGGCTTTCCGGTCTGCCGGGCACCGAGGCCCTGCGCCGGGCCCACGAAGTGCTCGACTGGTGCGACGCGGGGCAGGAGAGGTATCGCGAGATCGAGACGCTGTCGGTCGGCATGCGGCAGAAGGTGGCGTTTGCTGCGGCGATCGTCCACGACCCGCCGCTCGTGATCCTCGACGAGCCGACCAATGGCCTCGACCCGCTGGAGCGGCAGGCGATGCTCGGCCGGCTCACGACGCTCGCCCGCGACCACGGCAAGACGGTGCTCGTGTCGACGCACGTGCTTCGCGACGTGCAGGCGATCTGCGACCGCGTGATCGTGCTGGCCCACGGCCGTGTGCGGCTCGAAGGCTCGCTCGCCGATCTCACGCAGCCGCCCGTGCCGCAGTTCGCGCTCGAAGCGGAGGGCCGGCTCGAAGCCTGTGCCAGCCTGCTCCGTGCCCGCGGTATCGACGCTTCCGTCGCGGGGCCGACCACGCTGCTCGTCGCCGCCCGCGATCCCGCCGTGGCCGGCGCCGTGTGGCAGGCGGCGCGCGACGCGGGCCTCGCGGTGCGGTCGTTCGAGCCGGCGCGGCGGAAATTCGAAGACGTGTTCCTCGAGGCGATCGCGGAGGGGCCGCATGCCGCTGCATGACGTGGGATATCGCCCGTGGCAGGGGCGGCTCCTGCCGCCGTGGGCGGCGATCGGCGTGATCGCGGCCACCGGGATCCGCCTGGCGTGGAAGAGCCGCTGGCTGCGGCGGGCGATGCTTCTGGCGTGGAGCCCGGCGCTGTTCTTCGCAGCGAGCTTCTTCGCGTTTGAGCAGGCCGTCGAGGAAGGACGGCTCACGTCGCTCGCCGAGCGGGCCGGCCGCGGCGGCAACCTCGACGGCGTGGGCATCCTCGGCACCGTGCTCGCCGACACGCTCGGCCGCACGGCGGCCGTGCCCGGGATGACGGAGCTGGAGCGGATCGTGGCCACGCGACGGCTCGTCTGGACGCGGCTCCTGCTTGCCTTCATGCGGGCGCCGCAGGCCGTGTTGCTCGCCGTGGTGATCGGCCTCGTGGCGCCCGCGCTCATCTCGGGCGACCTCCGCGCGAAGGCCTGGCTCGTGTATTTCACGCGGCCCGTCGGCCGCGCGGAATACATCCTCGGCAAGCTCGTGACGCTCGGTGCGATCGTGGCGGTGATCACGGTGCTGCCGGCGCTGGCGTTGTGGCTGGCCGGGGTGCTCGTGAGCCCGAGCATCCTCGTGGCGGCAGAGACGTGGGACCTGCCGCTGCGGGCGATCGCGGCGAGCGTGGTGCTCGCGGTGCCCACGGTGCTGCTCGCGCTGGCCTTCTCTTCGCTCACGGCCGAGAGCCGGATCGCGAGCTTCGCGTGGTTCGCCACCTGGGCCGCCTGCTGGATCGCGCACTCCGCGCTCACCACGGCCGACCTTGTCGCTGCGGTGGAGAATGATGGCGTCGCCGCGGTCGCCGCCGCAGATCCGCCGGCGCCGCCCCCGCGCCGCGGCCACTGGCTCTCGCGGGCCGCCGGGATCGACGGCGGGCTCGACCGCTGGGCGTGGGTGTCGCCGTATCACGCCGTGGGTGCCGTGCAGGCCGCGATCTTCGGGGTCGAGAGTCGGACCGAGGCGGTGCTGCCATCGGCGATGGCGATCGTCGCCATTTCGGTCGTGTCGTCCGCCGTGCTCGCGTGGCGGGTCGCCGCCCCCATGAGGGCCTGATGCCATGATCGCGCTCGAGCACGTCACGAAACTGTATGGCTCGGTGATCGGCGTCAACGACGTCACGGTGGAGCTCGCCGATGGCGCCCACGGCCTGCTCGGGCCGAATGGCGCCGGCAAGACGACGTTTCTGGGCCTCGTGACAGGCCAGCTGCGGCCCACGCTCGGCAGCGTGCGCGTGTTCGGGGAGCCGGCCTTCGGCAATCCGCGGGTGCTCCGCCGGATCGGCTACTGCCCCGCCGCCGACCTGCTCGACCGCACGACCACTCCCTTCGAGTGGGTGCGGTATCTCGTGCGGCTCTCGGGCTTTTCCGTGCCCGAGGCGGGCCGCCGCGCGGAGCGGGCGCTCAAGCAGGTGGGGCTCGCCGCGGCAGCCCGCCGGCCGGTGGCCACGCTCTCGAAGGGGATGCGGCAGCGGGCCAAGCTCGCCGGCGCGATCGCCCACGACCCCGACCTGCTCGTGCTCGATGAGCCGTTCAACGGCCTCGACCCGGTGGCCCGCCACGACCTCGTGGCGCTCGTGCGCGGCTGGGCCACGACACGGAGCCTGATCGTGGCGAGCCATCTCCTCCACGAGGTGGAGTCGCTCGAGGCGAGCCTCGCGGTGATCCTCGGCGGGCGGCTCGTGGCCAGCGGCGACGCCGCGGAGATCCGCAGGCTCGTCGACACGTTGCCCGGTGAGGTGAAGGTGAGATGTGCGGAGCCGCGGCGCTTCGCAGAGCTCGCCATGCGGATCGAGGGAGTCGAGGGAGTGCGGTGCGAGGGCGAGATGGTGGCGGTGGCCACCCGCCGGCCCGTGGCGTTCGTGGAGCAGGCCGTCGCGTTGGCCTTCGACGCGGGGCTCGGCGTGCGCGAGGTGGCTGCGGCCGACCGGTCGCTCGAGGGCATCTTCGGCCAGCTCGTGCGGCTGCACCGGGGAGGGATGCCATGAGCGGGGCGTGGGCCGTGGCCGAGTTTCAATTGCGACGCCTGCGCACGTGGCCGCGGCTGGCGATGGCAGCGGTGGGCGCCTTGTTTCCCGCAGCCGTGATGGTGGCGGTGGAGCGGGCGTCGCGCGGGGCGTTGCCGAGCGATGTGGCCGTCGCGCTCCTCTACGCGCTCGTGCCCGAGGCGGTGTGCATGCTCGGCCTGCTCGTGACGATGTGCCCGGCGGTGGCCGACGAACTCGAGCGCGGCACGTGGGCCCACGTGACCACGCGGCCGGGCGGCCGGCGGGCGCTGCTTCTGGGCACGTGGCTGGCCGCCGTGATCTGGACGGGCCTCGTGGCCCTGGCCGCACTCGCGTGTGCGATCCCGCTGGCAAAGGTCGACGAGCCGGTGCGCGTCGGCGCGCTCCTGGCCGGGCTCGTCGTGCTGTCGTGCATGGGGCGGGCCGCGCTCTTCGCCCTGCCGGCGGTGGTGTTGCCGAAGCGGGCGCTGGTGGCGAGCGTGGCCGTGGCGATTGTCGTCGAATACCTCGCCGGCACGATCCCCGCGGTCGTCAACCAGGCCACCGTGAGCCTCCGGCTGCGGAGCCTGCTCGTTGCGGGCATGGGCTGGAAGCAGAAACTGCCGACGGAGATGCAACTGTTCATCGATCCGCAGCCGCCGTGGGTGCACGTGATCGCGGTGGCGATCGTCGTGGTCGTGCTCCTGGGGATCGCGGCCGCGATCCTCGACCGCCGCCAGTTTCCCCCGAGCGACGAGGTATGAGGCACGGGCAGGTCGTGGCCGTGCCCATGTCGTCGTCCCGGGCTACCATGGTGGGCCACCGGAGAGCACCCGCATGACGATCGAACCCCGCGCCACGCACGCCCGCAAGGAATACGAGCAGGGGGCGCTCGACGAGGCGACCGTCGCCGCGAGCCCCTTCAAGCAGTTCGCCCAGTGGTACGACGCCGCCGTGGCGGCCGGCCTGCCGGAGCCCGAGGCGATGACGCTCTCCACCGCCACGGCCGACGGCCGGCCCTCGGCGCGGATGGTGCTGCTCCGCGGGTTCGACGAGGCTGGCTTCTGCTTCTTCACTAACTACGAGAGCCGCAAGGGGAGGGAGCTCGCCGCCAACCCGCACGCCGCGCTCACGTTTTACTGGCCCACGCTCGAGCGGCAGGTGCGGATCGAGGGCCGCGTGGAGCGCACCACCGCCGCCGAGAGCGACGCCTACTTCGCGAGCCGGCCGAGCACGTCGCGGATCGGCGCGTGGAGTTCGCCGCAGAGCCAGGTGATCCCCAGCCGCCAGGCGCTCGAGGATCTCTTTGCGCGGTACCGCGCCGACCATCCCGACGACGCGGCGATCCCGCGGCCCGACCACTGGGGCGGCTTCCGTGTCGTGCCGGAGCGGATCGAGTTTTGGCAGGGGCGGCCGAGCCGGCTGCACGACCGGCTGTGTTACCGGCGCGTGGCGGGCGGTTGGGCCGTGGAGCGGCTCGCGCCGTGAGGAAATGATGATGACGCGTGTTGTGTTCGTGATGATCGTGCTCCTCGCCGGTGTGGCGCGGGCGGCAGAGCCCGTGCAGCCCTTCGCGGTGAAGAAAACCGCCACCGGCGGCGCGACCGTGCTCCTCGACGGGAAGCCGATCGCCGAATACATCGTCGACCGGGCCAACAAGCCGTTTCTGTGGGGGATCATCGGCCCCACCGGCAAGCCGATGATGCGGGCGTTTCCCCTGGCCGAGGTGCCGGGCGAGACCAGCGACCACGTGCACCAGCGCGGGCTCACGTTTGGCCACCAGGGCGTCGGCGGCTTCGACACGTGGGCCGAGGCAGCGACCTATCGCGACAAGCCCGCGTTTGCCGAGCAGCTCGCGAAACTCGGGGCGATCCGCCACCAGGGCTACCGCACGCTCGCGGGCGGCACCACGGCTGTGATCCACGCCTCGAACGAGATCTGCGACGCGCACAACAAGCCGCTGCTCGCGGAGGAGCGACGGATGACCTTTTCCGCAGCCCCGGCCGCGCGGATCATCGACGTCGACATCGATCTCGTGGCGGCCCATGGCCCGGTGGAACTCGCCGACATGAAAGACGCGGGGGTGTATATCCGCGTGCCCGACAGCATGGCTGTCGACCGCAAGCAGGGGGGCGCGATCGTCAACAGCGCCGGGCAGCGCGACGCCGAGGCGTGGTCGAAGCCGGCCACGTGGGTCGACTACCACGGCCCGGTGGACGGCGAGCACCTCGGGATCGCGATCCTCAACCACCCGTCGAGCTTCCGGCATCCCACGCCCTGGCACGTGCGGACCTACGGCCTGTTTTGCGCGAATCCCTTCGGCCTACAGCAGATGAACCCCGCGGCGGAGAGTGGCGCCGTGTCGCTCGCGGCGGGAGAGCGGATCAGCCTCCGGCATCGGTTCGTCTTCCACGTGGGCGACGAACGCGAGGCCGGCATCGCCGCGGCGTACGAGGCGTATGCGGCCGAACCCCTTCCGCCGCTGGGTGCAGATTGAACAATCTGCACCTACACAAGACGCGTGCACACCTTGTAGCCGCAGAGTGGCACTCTGCGGAATGCGGGGTGCGGATTGAACGATCTGCACCTACATGGTTGCGGGTATGCGTGAGAGCGCTCGTTCAGCATCTGATAAACTTCGCGTTGATATGAACGCCGACACTGCAAAAAAACTCCGCTCGGCCCGGCGCGTGCTCCTCACGGGGCTGCGCGGGGCGTCGCTCGACGCGGCCAGCGCGGCCTGCGACCTCGCCGAGGCCCTCGGCGCGGCGGTCGATTTCGGGGAGGCCGACGTCGATCGCCCCGCCGGCCCGACGATCGCCCGCGCTGGTGCCGTCACGGCCGATCCCGCGGAGCTCCGCGACCGGGCCGACCTCGTGATCCTCTGGGGCTGCGACCCTGCGCGGGCGAATCCCGCGATCGCGGCCATGATCCCCGAGCAGGCCACGGTGCTGCGGATGCCGCCGCCCGGGGCGGGTTCCGTCGCCGCGGCCCGGCTCGTGCACCTGCTCGTGCGCGGCGGCGAGCCGCCGGCCGGAGGCGGCGCGTGGGTCGAGGCCTGCATCGCCGCCCGCGATGCGATCAATCGCGCCGCGTGCGTGGCGATCGTCACCGATGATTCCGCCGACCCGCTCGGCCTCGAGCCGTGGGCGGTCGCGCACCTCGTGCGGGAGATCGCCCACGGGAAGCCCGCGTTCGAGGTGCCACTCGGCCGGGGTGAGCATGCAGCAGCCGCCGCCGTGTGCACGTGGCGCTACGGCGCGGCCGGCGCCATCGCCCGGGCCGATCGCGACGGCGGCCAGTTCCTGCCAAGCGAGGCGTCGGCCCGGCGCCTGATCGAGCGTGGCGAGGTGGACTGTGTGGTGGCCGTCGGTCGGCTTGCCGACTCGGTCGCCGCGGCGCTCGCGCGCTCGCCGCGCGGCATCGAGGTGATCCGCGTCGATGCCGAGCCGGCGCCGCTGCGGGAGTTGTGCGGGGCCGTGGCGCTTGCATGAAGAACATGCGCGGCGGTATGATGTTCAGGCGTTCACTTTTAAGGGTTTTCTAAGGAGCCTGCGATGAATGCTGACACCATCAAGGACTATCTGCGGCGCGAGCCGTTCGAGCCGTTCGTCATCCGGATGTCGAATGGCGAGGTGCACGAGATTCGCCACCCGGAGTGCGCGTTTGTGATGAAGACGAGGGTGATCGTCTACTACCCCGACGAAGACCGGAGCGTCACCTGCGCGCTCGTGCACGTCAACAGCGTCGAAGCCCTTCAGGCCAGCTGACCCCCGCCCCAAAAAGCCCGGAGCGGAAGCGACGGGGTGATGCGTGCGACGCCGCCTTCGGCGGCACCCCCGGGCTCCCGCCCGGGGCTTCGAGGGGAACGCGGCGCGCCCCCCCCGCAAACAAAAAGCCCGGAGCGGAAGCGACGGGGTCTCATTCCGCCGCGGTTTTCCACGATCACCGAAACGCCCGGTCGATGCTATAATTTGCCGGTCCGAACGACCGTCTCCCCCCGGGAGGAGTGTGCCGTGCAGCATCCCGTTTCTGCCCTCCGCAGCCCCCTCTTTCTGCGGCTCGCCGCCGCAGCCGCGCTCCTCGTCTTCCTCGGCCCCGCCGCCGCGGCCGGGCCCGACTTCCAGCGTGACATCCAGCCGATCCTGGCGGAGCACTGCGCCCATTGCCACGGGATCGACGAAACCACCCGCCAGGGCGGCCTGCGGCTCGACATCCGGCAAAACGCCCTCGAAGGAGGCGACTCCGGCTCGCCGGCGATCGTGCCCGGCAACCCGGAGGAGAGCGAGATGGTGGCCCGCATCCGCTCCACCGATCCCGACGTGATCATGCCGCCGCCGCGCGAGAAGAAGCCCCTTTCGGATGCCCAGAAGGCGCTGCTCGAGGCCTGGATCGCCGACGGGGCCGGCTACCATCCACACTGGTCGTTCGTGCCGCCGAAGAAGGCCGTCGTGCCGGCCGTTGCCGGGGCTGCGAACCCGATCGACGCCTTCGTGGGC
>JBJSZP010000303.1:0-6838 GCA_046090365.1 Planctomycetia bacterium | reverse complement strand
CATCTGGCGGTCGATGCCGGCGGGATCCGCGAGATAGAGCACGGGGTCGCCCATGTTACGAAACCGCACGCCCTGGTGCTTCGTCGGCAGGAAGCCCGCGCCCCAGAGGCGGTCGTAGAGCGGCTGGTCGTCCTTGCGGCCGCTCCCGAAGCTCGTGAGCACGATGTAGGCCGGCAGGTCGGCGTTTTCGCTGCCGAGGCCGTAGCTCACCCACGAGCCGATGCTCGGCCGGCCGGCGAGCTGGTGGCCCGTCTGGAAAAACGTGATCGCCGGGTCGTGGTTGATCTGCTCGGTGTACATCGAGCGCACCATGCACCACCGGTCGGCATGCCGGGCGATGTTGGGCACAAGCTCGCTGAACCACATCCCGCTCTCGCCGTGCTGGGCGAACGTGAAGAGCGAGGGGGCGACGGGAAAGCTTTTCTGGCCGCTGGTCATCGTGGTGAGCCGCTGCCCCTGGCGGATCGACTCCGGCAGATTCTCGCCCCGCCGCTTGTCCATCTCGGGCTTGGGGTCGAAGAGATCCATCTGCGAAGGCGCGCCCGACTGGAAGAGATAGATCACCCGCTTGGCCTTCGCAGGAAAATTGGGAAACGAGGCCGGGGCCGGCCCGACGGCGGTGGCGGCCCGGGCGGCGGTTGGATGCATCAGGCTCGCGAGCGCGGCGAAGCCGAGGCCGCCGCCTGCGCCGCCGAGAAACACGCGGCGGTTGAGGGCGTCTTGGGTGTGGAGGGCGGCGTGGGGATTCATGGCGTCACTCCCGCATCACGAATTCGTCGAGGTTGATGAGCACGTTGGCCGCGAGCGAATACGCGGCAAATTCGGCGGCCGGCACTGCGTCGGGCTTCTTCACGAGGCCGACCGTCGCATATCGCTCCGCCCGCTCCGGGGCGCTTGAGAACGTCGCCAGATCGGCCGTGAAGCCGTCCACGAGCGCGGCGAGTTCGTCGGCCGTGGGCTGCCGGCCGACCGCGAGCCGGAAGCCGTGGGCGATCCGCTCGGCCGGCGTCGCGCCTCCTTCGGCGAGCATCCGCTTCGCGAGCCCGTGGGCCGCTTCGACGAACGTCGGCTCGTTCAAGAGCGCAAGCGCCTGCAGCGGGGTGTTCGTCCGCGACCGCTTCACGATGCAGGTCTCGCGGTTCGGGGCGTCGAAGAGCATCATCGTGGGCGGTGCGGCCGTCCGCTTCCAGATCGTGTACATCGTGCGGCGGTAGCGGCCGGGCCCGGTGTCGGGCTGGTAGCCGCGCAGGTCGCCATACACGCTCGTCTCGTCCCACACCCCGGCCGGCATCCAGGGCCTGACGCTCGGGCCCCCGACGGTGGGCACGAGCAGCCCCGCGGCGGCGAGCGCCACGTCGCGCACGGTCTCCGCGGGCAGGCGGATCCGCGCGGCGCGGGCCAGGAGCCGATTCTCCGGATCCCGGGCGAGTTTTTCCGGGCTCACCGTGGTTGCCTGCCGGTAGGCCGCGCTCGAGACGACGAGCCTCACGAACCGCTTCATGTCCCAGCCGGTCTCCATGAACTCGGCGGCGAGCCAGTCGAGCAGCTCGGGGTGGCTCGGATACTCCGCCTGGTTGCCGAGGTTCTCGCTCGTCTTCACGATCCCGGTGCCGAACAGCCGCTCCCACAGGCGGTTCACCCACACCCGCGCCGTGAGCGGATGCTCCCGCGACACGAGCCACTGCGCGAGTGCGAGGCGGTCGGCCTTCGTCCCCTCCGCGAGCTTCGGCAGGAAGGCGGGCAGGCCGGCGGCCACCTTCTCGCCCGGCTTGTCGTATTCGCCGCGGTGGAGCACGAACGCGTCGCGCGGCGGCCCCTCCCGCATCACCATCACGCTGTCGAACGAATCGCGGAAGGCTTCGACGCTCTTTTTCGCCGCGTCGCGGGCCGCCTCGGCCCGGCGGATCGGGCCGTCGACGTTGGCCCGGTAGAACTTCGCGATCTGGTCCTTGAGTTCGGGCGTGCGCTTCGCTGCCTCGACCGCGAACGCCTTTCGTACCGACGCCGGCAGCTTCGAGCCGTCGACGCCGAGCAGGCCGGGATCGGCGTCGGAGTAGAACAGCCGGAAGCGTCCGATCGTGTGGCCGGCGAAGGCCTCCTGGCGGATGCGGATCTTGACCCGCGCGTTCTCGGGAAGGTCCACGGCCCGCGCCGGAAACACGGCGATCTGCCTCGGCTCCCGCTTCTCGGGCGCGTTGCCGTCGATCGCCCAGCCCTTGCTCTTTTCGCCCTTGAGCTGCAGCACGCTCTGCGCCGGCCAATTGTCCTGGGAGTAGGTCGCCTCGGCCCGCGTCAGTTCCACCGGGATCACGCGGGCGTCGCCTGGCGGCTCGATCTCCGCCTCGATCTTCGTGACGACGATGTTGCCGTTGCCCCCGCGGCCGAAGCCGCCCTCGCCGCCGAGGCTCGCGTCGGGCAGCACCTCGAGCCGGAGGCCGCCGAGCCGATCGGCCGGCACGAGCGTTTCGAACTCGTAGGTGTCGAGGTCCGGTGACTTTCCTTCCACGAACCAGCTGCCATCCTCGCTCCGGCGGAAGCTCGCCCCGCCGACGCTCCTGAGTTCGAGCGGCTCGAACGTCTTCCACACATTTTCCGGATCGGCGAGCGTGGGGCGGATCGACTTCTCCCACTCGGCCACGAGCGTGTCGATGTTCGCCACCTCCGCTGTGACGGCCGCCTCGGCGTCGGCCACGACTTTCTCGAGCCGGGCGAGCTCCCGCTCCTGCTCCGGCGTCGGCAGCAGGTGCACGGGATCCGCGTTGCCGCCGCCGCGATGCGTCTTGCCCTGGTTCGTGCCCGTCTCCGGCACGTTGTTGAAGAGCGCGAAGAGCGAATAAAACTCCTTCTGCGAGAGCGGGTCGTATTTGTGGTCGTGGCAGCGGGCGCACCCGGCCGAGAGCGCCATCCATGTCTGGGCCGTCGTCTCCACGCGGTCGATCACCGTCTCCACCCGCCACTCCTCGGCGATGATGCCCCCCTCGCCGTTGAGGCGGTGGTTGCGGTTGAACCCGGTGGCCACGATCTGGTCGCGGGTGGGCTTGTCGAGCATGTCGCCAGCGAGTTGGTGGATCGTGAACTGGTCGAAGGGCAGGTTGTCGTTGTAGGCCCTGATGAGCCAGTCGCGCCACGGCCAGTTCTGCCGGCTGGAGTCGGTCTGGTAGCCGCTCGAGTCGGCGTAGCGGGCGGCATCGAGCCACTCGATCGCCATCCGCTCGCCGTAGTGCGGGCTCGCGAGGAGCGTGTCGACGTAGCGGTCGTAGGCGTCGGGCGACGGGTCGGCGACGAACGCATCGACGTCGGCCGGCACCGGCGGCAGGCCCGTGAGGTCGAGGGCCAGCCGGCGGGCGAGCGTGACGCGATCGGCCTCGGGATTGGGTGCGAGGCCCTCCTGCTCCAGCCGCGCGAGAATGAAGCGGTCGATCGGCGTCCGGGCCCAGGCTGAATTCTTCACCTCGGGCACGGCCGGCCGCTCCACCCGCTCGAAGGCCCAGTGGCCGCGATACTCTGCCCCCTCGGCGATCCAGCGCTTGAGGATCTCCGCCTCCGCCGGCGTGATCGGCTTGTTGACCCGCGGCGGCGGCATCACGATATCGGGGTCGGTGCTCGTGATCCGGGCGATGATCTCGCTCTTCGCCGGGTCGCCCGGCACGACGGCCGTCATGCCGCTGTCGACCGCGGCGATCGCCGCGTCGCGGACGTCGAGCCTCAGGCCCGCCTGGCGGTCTTCGTTGTCGGGACCGTGGCAGGAGAAGCAGCGGTCCGAGAGGATCGGCCTGACGTCGCGGTTGAAGTCGAGCCGGGGCTCCGCCGCCGTGGCCACGGCGGCACACAGGCAGAGGCATACAAACGCGCCCACGACGCTGCGCATGGCGGAGATTCCTGGAGGATCATTCCGGGAAAACAATCCGCGTCGCCGTGCGCCGGCCACGTCGCTCGACGCAGCCTGCGCACGCGGACCCGGGGGGCGGGTCGATCGGCGGAACCGATACTCGTACTCTCTCAATATAGTCCTGCCCGCCGGAGACGCAAAAACAGCGGGATCGAACGCCGTTTGCCCGCGGCGAGCGACGGCTCAGGCGGAGGGGTTTGCCGCCAGCCAGGCCTTGTAGCCGCCGACCAGGTCGCGCACGTGGCGGTGGCCGAGTTTCTGGAGCAGGCTCGCCGCGATCGCCGAGCGGTAGCCTCCCTCGCAGTGCACGGCGACCGGCCGGTCCGCGGGAATCTCGCGCATCCGCTCCTCGAGGTGCGTGAGCGGGATGTTGAGGCTGCCCGCGATATGGCCGCCGGCGTGCTCCGCCGGGCTCCGCACGTCGACGACGGTGGGGGCCGGCCCGGCGTCGGGCCGCCGGCCGGCAAGCCATTCGGCGAGCGCCGGCGCCGTGATTCGCTCCGTCCGCTCGACGAGGTCGTCGCGGCTGGCAAGCGCGGTCATGCCGCCGGCGAGGTAGCCCGCCACGTTGTCGAGGCCGATCCGGCCGAGCCGCAGCACGGCCTCCTCCTCCCCTCCTTCCTCGGCGATCACCACGATCGGCCGGTCAGTGGCGAGCAGCGAACCGGCCCAGGTGGCGTATTTTCCGCTCAAGGCGACATTCAGCGCGGCCCGTAGGTGGCCTCCCTCGAAGTCGATGCCGTCGCGGACGTCGAGGAGCTGCGCCCCCTGCTTCTCGAGCGCGAGCACCTCGTCGAGCGACAGGGGCGCAAGCGACCGCTCGATCGTGGCGTCGAGCGCCGCCCGTTCCTTGCGGTTCAGGATCGCGTCGTGCACGAAGTAGTCGGGGGCTTCCGGCTGGTCGGCCGTGACGATCTTCTTGAACGCCTCGCGGCTCATCGGCTTGAGGGCGTAGTTGAAACTTTTCTGCTCGCCGATCGTCGACACCGTCTCCTTCGAGAGGCTCTTGCCGCACATGCTCCCGGCGCCGTGGGCCGGGTAGACGAGCGTGGCGTCGGGCAGCGTGACGAGCTTCGTGGTGATGCTGTCGTAGAGCATGTCGGCGAGCTCGTCGGCCGTCACGCCCACGCTCGCGAGCAGATCGGGCCGGCCGACGTCGCCGATAAACAGCGTGTCGCCGGTGAGCACGGCGAGCGGCTCCGCCGCGCTCTTCGCCAGGTCGTAGACCAGGATCGAGATGCCCTCGGGCGTGTGGCCCGGAGTCTCGAGGATCACGAGCCGCACGTCACCGAACTCGACCACGTCGCCGTCCTTCATCTTCACGCAGGCGAATTCCGCGTCGGCCCGGCGGCCGAGGTGGATCGTGGCCCCGGCCCGGTCGCGGAGCTCGATGTGGCCGGCGAGGAAGTCGGCGTGGAAGTGGGTGAGGAACACGTGGCGGATCGCATACCCGCCGGCCTTGGCGTCGGCGAGGTACTGGTCGATGTCGCGCTGTGGGTCGACGACGACGGCCGTCTTCGTCCGCTCGTCGGTGATCATGTACGACGCATGCGAGAGGCATGCGAGGTAATACTGCTGGATCTTCATGGGGTGTGCTCCGCGGGTGGGCTCGTGCGTCGGGGCCGGCCGGTCACTTGCCGACGACGGCCGGGAAGCCGGCCTTCACGAGCTGCGGATAGCCCGGCTTCAGGGCCCGCACGTCGTAGCCCAAGGGCCCGAGGATCGCCGCCGCCTCCACGCAGCGGCCGCCGGCGAGGCAGTGGCAGTAGATCACCTTGTCCTTGGGGAGGATTTTGGCGAGCTCCTCGCGGCTGACGCCTTTCTCCAGGCTGCTCAGCGGCAGGAGCCGGGCGCCGGCGATGTGGCCCTCGCGCCACTCCTCCGGCTCCCGCACGTCGACGAGCACGGCCTTGTCCTGCGACACAGCCTGCTTCACGACCTCGAGCGAGTCTTTCGTGTGCTCGGCAAGGGCGGTGCCCGACACCGCAGCGGCCACGAGGGCGAGCATCACGATGCGGGCGCACGAGGCGCCCGTCGTGCAGGCCTGGCTCCCCGAGACCTGGTTCCAGGGCATCTTCGCGATCAGCATCGCCATCCCGCAGGTGTCGGTGATTCCGGCAAACACGAGGCCGCAGCCGACGAAGCCCGCGAGGCCCGCGCCGATCTGCTGCCACGTGACGTCCGGCCCGAAGGCGGCGAGCGCCGCCCCGATCGCCACGAGCGACCCGGCCGCGATCCGCACCTGCCGCTCGAGCGACATCACCTTCCGGCCGCGCACGACGGGCACGCCGGCCGATTCGCAGGCCGCCGTGCCCCCCTCGACGCTGACCACGTCGGTGAGCCCGGCCGCGAGCAGTTTCTCGCAGGCCTTCTGGCTGCGGGTGCCCGACTTGCACACGAAATACACCGGGCCGTCGCCGGCGAGCGACTTCACCTCGCGGGCGTCGAGCCGGTCGAGTGGGATGTTGTGGGCGAAGTCGACGTGCACCTCGCCAAACTCGGCGGGCGTGCGCACGTCGATGAGCGTCACCTTCTCGCCGCGGCGGCGGAGGTCGGCGAGCGTCGTGGGGGAGATCGTGGCAACCATGGGTGCTTCTCCTTTGGGGGGTGGGAACGGGTCGGGGTTCGGGAAACGAAAGGTGTGCGTGCAGTTGCTCAGGAGGCGCCGGCGCGGGCGGCCCGGGATCCGCCAAACCGCGACTCGATGCACTGCATGATGCTGGCGAGGTGCGGCTCGGCGACGGTGTAGTAGGCGTGGCGGCCGTCCTTCTCGACTGCCAGAAACCCGCAGCGCTGCATCAGCCGCAGGTGCTCGGAGGCCATGTTGCTGGGGATGCCGCAGGCGTCGGCGAGCTGGCCGACCGGGTAGCGGCCGCCGAGCAGCAGCTGCACGATCCGCAGCCGGTGGGGATGGGCGAGGGCCCGGAGGCACTCGGCGGCCCGGCCGAG
>JBJSZP010000302.1:0-833 GCA_046090365.1 Planctomycetia bacterium | reverse complement strand
CAGTGGGGCGCCGTGCTCAAGAACTGCGCCGCCTACGAGGCCTACCAGCGGCTCTACATCAGCCGCGTGGAGCCGGAGCGGGTGGTCGAGTTCCTGCTCGTGAACCCCGACTTCCCGCACTCGGTGCGGTTCTGCCTGGCGCGGATCATGCACTCGCTCACGGAGATCAGCGGCTGGCTCCCCGGCCGCTCCGACGACGAGGCGATGCGCACGGTCGGCCGGCTCCTGAGCGACCTCGTGTATCTCGATGGCCGCACGCTCGACGGCGAGGGCCTCCACGCCTTCCTCGGCGACGCCCTCGCCCGCTGTGCCCGCATCGGCCACCACCTCCACGAACAATACGCCCTCCAATGATCCTCGAGATCCAGCACGAAACCACGATGGACTACTCGCAGCCCGTGAGCGAGTGGCTGTGCGAGCTGCGCATGGAGCCGATGAGCGACCGCGGCCAGCGGTGCCACTCGTTCCAGATCACGATCGGGCAGCCGGTGGCGATCGCGAAGTATCTCGACGGCTTCGGCAACCGGGTGCATCACTTCAACCTCCTCAAGCCGCCCACGCGGGTGCGGATCCTCGCGGCCAGCGTCGTCGAGACGGAAGACGCCGCCGTGGGGCCGATCGCGAGCCAGGTGGAGTTTCCCGAGACCGCACCGGCCGACGCCTGGCAACTGCCGCTCGAGACGCTCGACTATCTCCCGCTCCGCGGGCCGGTGCAGGCGACGCCGCTGCTCGAGCCCCACCTCGCTCTGCTGCGGCCCGTGCCGACCATGCGGGTGGGGATGTGGGTCTGCCAGGTGGCGGAGCACATCCGCAGCCGGTTCACGTATGCCCGC
>JBJSZP010000301.1:0-3690 GCA_046090365.1 Planctomycetia bacterium | reverse complement strand
CCCTCAGTAAGCCGCGTATCTGCCCGTCGGCTCTTCCGCATCGCACCGACCGTCTCCGCCGCCTCCCTCTTTCCAGTTGAGGAGGCTTCGGGCTCCCCGTGTCCCGGAGCAGGCGTATGCAGGCAAGCGCAGCCATGGATGGCGCAGCGCAGCCGGAGTCGAGTGAGCCGGAGCCTGGAGGGCGCAGGCGAACGTCCGGCGAGGGGATACGGGGAGCCCGAAGCCGGCGCGCGTTCAACCAGCCGAACGTCAAGCGAGAGGGTCTGGGCAGTCACGAGCCGGCGCCGCTGAGTTGACTGGGTCGCCACCCAGATTCCACGCTACGCTGAACGACACGACGCTCATGGCCTCGAGTCTTCCTCATCCCGCCGACCTGATCATCGCCCCCGCCACGGTGCCGGGCGCCGGGGCGCGGGCGATCGTGCGGCTCTCCGGCGAGGGGCTCGCGAGGCTGCTCGGCGAGATGCTCGTGCCGGCATCGCCCGGTGCGTTTGCCGCGGCGGGGCCGGCGCGGTGCGTGGCGGCTCGGCTCGGCGGCGGGCTCGCCGCGGAGTGGGGCCCGCTTGCGGTCGACGTGCTCTGGTGGCCGGGGCCGGGCGGGCCGACGGGCGGGCCGCTCGCGGAGATCCAGGTGCCGGCGAGCGCGCCGCTCGTCGATGCGCTCGTCGCCGAGGCCTGTGCCCGCGGGGCCAGGCTCGCGCGACGCGGGGAGTTTTCGCTGCGGAGTTTTCTCGCCGGCCGGCTCGATCTCGTGCAGGCCGAGGCGGTGCTCGCCGTGGTCGAGGCCCACACGCCGGCGGAACTCTCGGCGGCCCTCGACCGGATGGCCGGCGGCGCCGGCCGACGGCTCGACGCCGTGCGCGAGCAGCTGCTCGACATCCTCGCCGACATCGAGGCGGTGATCGATTTCTCCGACGAGCAGTCGCCGGATCACGTCGCCCCGGGCGATGCGATGTTCTGGAAGACGATCGACGCGCGGCTCGACGCCGCCGCGCACGCGCTCGCGGAGGTGCGCGGCCACCTGGCCGGCCGCGACGCTGCGGCCGCGGATGTGCCGCGGGCCGTGCTCGTGGGCCGGCCGAATATCGGGAAGAGCAGTCTCTTCAACGCGCTCGCTGAAGGCGCCGCTGCGCTCGTGGCCGACGAGGCGGGCACCACCCGCGACTGGATCGGCGCACGGCTCGAGGGCGCGGGCACCGCCTGCCTGCTCGTCGACCTGGCCGGCATCGACCAGTCGGCCTCCGCCGGCACCGTCGCCGCGGCGGCCGAGGCCGTGGCCCGCGCCGAGATCGCGCGGGCCGACGTGCTCGTCGTATGCCGCGATGCGACCGACGCCGGCCCCCTGCCCGCCCTGCCGGCCGACATTCCCACGATCTCCGTGCTCACCCGCGCCGATCGCGCGGCGGGCATGCAGGCCGCGGGCGGCACCGTGACCGATGCGACCGCGCCGATCGCCACGAGTGTCCGCGACCGCCGCGGCATCGACGAACTGCGCGGGGCGATCCTCGCGGCGGTGGCAGGCCTCGAGCCGCGGGGGCCGACCGCCACGGTGCGGATGCGGGTGGGCGTGGAGGCGGCACACGGCGAGATCGCCGCCGCCCGCACGGCCGCCGGCGGGGCCCTGCGCGACGAGGCCGTGGTGGCGGGGCATCTCGGCCGCGCGGTCGAGGCGATCGACGCCGCCACAGGCAGGCACCTGGCCACCGATCTTCTCGACCGTATATTCGAACGGCACTGCATCGGGAAATGATCGCGATGGTGCCCCGGAGAAGAGCGCCATGAGCGACGTGGAACGACAGATCGGCGCGCTCGCCGCCGGCAGCGTGGCCTGGGCCGGCCGCACCCCTGCGGAGCGGGCGGCGCTCGCCGTGCGCACGGCGCACACGGTCGCCACCGCCGCCGACGCCTGGATCGACGCAGCGGCAGGCATCAAGCAGTCGCATGGGGCGGTCGTGGATGCCGAGGAGACGGCCACCGGGCCGCTCGTGACGCTCCGGCTCCTCCTGCTCACGGCCCGGGCACTCGCCGACATCGGCCGCCAGGGACTGCCGCAGGTGGCCCGGCCGCCGCGAGTCGTGCACGCCGGCGAGCGGACGACGGCGCGGATCGAGGTCGACGTCTTGCCTGGACTCGGGCCACACGGCTCGCTCCGCGACGGCACGATCTTCGGCGGCCACTCCGCGACGGTCCGGTGCGCCGACCCTGGAGGCATCGACGCGTTCCTCAGATCGTGGCGGGCCGAGGCCGACCGCCGCCCGCGCACCGGGGGCGTGGCCCTCGTGCTCGGCGCGGGCAACGTCACGGGCCTGGCCCCGGCCGACTGCGTGAGCCAGATCTTCGAGCACGGCCGCGCCGTGTTTCTCAAGCTCCATCCGCTCCACGCCCCCTTGCGGCACGTGCTTAGCGACGCGCTGCGGCCGCTCGTCGAGGCGGGCCTGCTCGTGATCGTGGCCGGCGGCGCCGAAGTGGCGCGGGCCGCGCTTGCGGCGCCGGGCCTCGACCACGTGCACCTCACCGGAGGCGCGGCGGCATTCGACGCGCTCGTGTGGGGCGGACGACGCCACGAGGGCACGCCAGCGCTCGTCCAGTCGATCACCTGCGAACTCGGCAACGTGACGCCCTGGATCATCGTGCCGGGCCGCTACACGCCGGCCCACCTCGCCGCGCAGGCCGACCTCGTCGCCGCCTCGATCGCCAACAACACGTCGTTCAACTGCATCGCCACGAAGCTCGTCGTCACCGCGCGGTCGTGGGATCAACGCGAAGAATTCCTCGGCCTCGTCGACCGGCGGCTCACGGCGCTGCCGCCGCGGCCCGCCTGGTATCCAGGCTCGGCGGCAACCTGGGAGACGGTCACGGGAGCACCGCCCCCGCGCGACGGCACGCTCCCCTGCGTGTTCCGCACGAGCCTCGATCCCGACCGCGACCCGCAGTTCGTGGACCGTGAATGGTTCGTGCCGGTGGCGGCCGAGATCCCGCTCGCGGCCGACTCGATCGAGGACTTCTGCGGCCGCGTGCACGATCTCGTCGCACGCCTGCCCGGGTCGCTCGCCGCGAGCGTCACGCTCCCGCCGGGGCTCGCTGCGCACGACGCGGCGCGGGCGGAACTGCTCGTCGAGCACCTGCCTTTCGGCGTCGTGGCTGTAAACACCTGGTCGGCGCTCGCCTACTCGATCGGCCACGTCCCCTGGGGCGGCTTCCCGGGCGGCACGCTCGCCGACCCCAGAAGCGGCATCGGCCATATCCACGACCCGCTCCTCCTGCCGCTCGTGCACAACTCGATCCTCCGCGGCCCGCTCGCCCCGTGGCCGAAGCCCGCCTGGCTCCCCTGGCATCGAAACGGATCCACACTCGCCCGCGGCCTGCTCTCGATGTACGCCGAACTCGCCCGCGGCCGCAGCGGCCTCTGGCAGCTCACGCGCATGGTCCCGTCGGTGCTGACCGGCTGACGCGTGCACGTAGGACAGGCGTTTCGCCTGTCACTCCTCAACGCGCCCAACCCGGCTCGGGGTTGCCCCGTACCACCTCGCCGGACGCTCACTGCGCCCATCCTTGGGCTTCGTTCGCTCGGAGTCACAGGCGCTGCGCCATCCATGGCTCCGCCGACCAATTCGCCTGCGGCGAATCGGTGCCCGTGTGCAAAAGGCAGCGCCGGACGCGCTTCGAGCGCCGGACTTCGTCCTCGACGCG
>JBJSZP010000300.1:0-3244 GCA_046090365.1 Planctomycetia bacterium | reverse complement strand
CGACCAAGGGATTATGAGTCCCCTGCTCTAACCACTGAGCTACGGGCCCGCATGGGCCGCAGGATTCTACCGCACCGCCGCCGCGATCATGGCGCGGGCCGCTCCTCGTGCGGCAGCGGCGCGCTGGCGAAGCGGCCCTCGAAGATCGCGATGTCCACCTGGAACGGCCGGCTCGACACCGTGAGCTCGCCAGAGAACGGATAGCCGAACAGCGCCACGAGATACAGGTTGAGCCCAATGAGGAGCGCCGCCAGCGCCGTGAGGAATCGCTGCAGGCTCACGCTCTGCGTGCGGAACAAGCCCGCGAATAGCACCGTGACCGCGCCCCCCACGACGAGCACGAACCATTCGACCGCCGGCACGCCGTATTCCGCCGTGCCGATCCGCTCGCGGCGGTAGTCCCAGAGCTGCCGCATCTGCTCGAGGAGCATCGGAAACACCGCCTTCTCCGACTCCGTCGCCGGCTCGAAGCCGTCGAGGCTCTTCGCCAGCTCGAAGGCGAGCTTGCGGGCTTCCATGCTCGCGCTTCCCTCCGCCATCTGCGGCCACTCATCCTCGACCACTTTGTGGGCGTAGGCCCGGCACGTCTCGCGAACCCGCTCGCGCGGGGCGTCGGGCAGCCTGCCCGCCAACAGAAAAATGTCGGCGAGCGTGTTGGATTCCTTCTGCACGACGTCGACGGCATGCTCGAAGTGCACGAGCGAGTCGACGACGATCAGGCCGAGGAGCACCGCATACAGCGTGCCCACCACCGAGAGCAGGTTGCCCGTGATGTCGTGGGCCTGCTGGAGGATCTCTTTTTCGAACAGCGATCGCACCACGGCCACGAGCACGAGCGAGGCCACGATGCCGACCGTGATGATGACGAGCCCGGTGGTGAACCCATGGAATTCCATGCGTCAGGGCTTCTTGGCACCGCTCACGAGCGCCGTCAGCTTGCCGGTGCACTTCGCCCCGGGGGGCACGTTGACCTTGAGAAACAACACGCCGTCGCGTTCGGCAGGCTTCTCATAGCTGCTGCCGACGGTGAACGGCCGCGGCTGCTTGTCGGCCGATCGCCTGGCCGTATCGGCGTCGGCGATCACGGCCATCACCGCGCCGAAGGGCACGTGCGGGATCAGATCCTCAGCGGGGTTGTCGCTCGGGGCCCCGTCCGGCCCGGCCTCGATGTTTGCCACGATCCGGTAGTCGCCCGCCACGCGGATCCGCACCGTCTGGCCCCGCTCGACCGTGCCGACCGGCTGCCACGATTTGCCGGGATTGAGCGCGACCTCGAACTCGCCCGCATCGAGGATCTTCGTGCTGAGTTCGTCGAGCTTGGTCTTCACCGGCTCGTTCTGGGGGTCGAGCTTGGCGAGGGCATCGACGAGCACCTTTGCCTGCTCATACTGCCCGACGTCTTCGAACTGCTTGATGAGCTGGTTGGTGTCGCGGAGGAACGACTCCCGCACTTCCTCGGCCTTCGCCTCGAGCCGCTTGAGCTCGGGCGGGTTCGTGGGCCGCTGGCGGGCCTTGGTGCCGCTCGTTTGGCCAAACGCGGGCCAGTAGGCGCAGACGACGATCCCGAGGAACATCCAGGTCGTCGAGCGGAGCGGCACCGTGCGCATCATCCAGCGGCGTCGAGGCGCCGGCCTTGCCATACGGCACAGTATGGAGACTCGCGCCGCGGGCCGCCAGAGGCGGGGCGAGGGCGATCGCTAGGGCGCTGGCTCAACCTGCTTGAGCAGGCGGAAGAGGTCGCTGTCGGTCGTGAGGATCAGCGTCGAGTCGCGGCCGAGCGTTGCCTTGTAGGTGTCGAGCGTCTTCATGAACGCGTAGAAGTCGGCCGCCTGCGGGCTCGCGGCGTAGGCCCGGGCGTAGATCTCGGAGGCCTTGGCGTCGGCCGTGCCCTGGAGCTCCTGCACCTTCCGGTAGGCCTCCGACTCGATCCGCCGCAGGTCCTTCTCCTTGCGGCCCTCGATCTTCGCCGCCTCGCCGGCCCCCTCCGAGCGGAACCGCTCCGCGATCTGCAGCCGCTCCGACATCATGCGGTCGTAGATCTTCTCGATCACGCCGCTCTTGTAGTTGATCCGCTTCACGCGCACGTCGAGCAGCTCGATCCCCCAGATGCCCACCTTCTGCGCGGCGGCGGCGAGGATCTCCTTCTCGAGCGCCTCGCGGCCGAAGCGGATCGGCGGCAGGCCGCCGGTGGCGGCATCGCCGAGGGCGGCGTCGCGCTCAGGCTTGCGATCCTTGTCGGACCGCACCACCTCGATCAGGTCGTGGCGGGCGACGACGTTGCGGGTCTCGCTGCCGATGATGTCGTCGAGCCGCGAGAGGGCGCTCCGCTCGTCGCGCAAGCTCTGAAAATACTTGAGCGGGTCGGCGATCCGCCAGCGGGCGAACGTGTCGACCACGACGAACAGCTTGTCGCGGGTCGTCATCTCGCCCGGGGGCCCGTCCCATTCGAGGATCCGCTTCTCGAACCGGTTTGCCGTCTGGATGAACGGAAGCTTGAAGTGCAGGCCGGCGCCCGACCGCGACGTCGATGCGTTGATCGGCTCGCCGATCGGCCGGCCGAACTGCGTGAGCACCACCTGCTCCGTCTGGTCGACCGTGTAGGCGCAGCCGAAGATCGCGATCGCGGCCAGGAGGGCGAAAAACCCGCCCACGGGTGAAAACAGCCAGTCGGCCGCGCGGCGGAGGGCGACGAGCACGGGATGGTTGATCGGCAGGGGGCTCATGGCTGCGGCGGCCTCCGGGCGGGAGCCGGCGACGGGGCCTGCGGCGGGAAGGCCGGCAGGCTCATGAGCGGCAGAAACTGCTTCGCGTCGGCATCGAGGATCACCTTGCCGCCGAGTTGGGGGAGCACCTCGGCGAGCGTCTCGAGATACAGCCTCTGCCGCGTCACGGCCGGGGCCTTTTCATACTGCTCGAGCAGAGCCTTGAACCGGGCCACGTCGCCTTCAGCCTCGTTCACGCGCTTGGTGGCGTAGCCCTCGGCCTCGCTCACCTGCCGCTGCGCCTCGCCGCTGGCCCGCGGCACGACCTTGTTGTATTCGCCGTTGGCCTGGTTGATCATCTGTTCGCGTTCCTGCTGGGCGCGGTTGACCTCTTCGAAGGCCTGCTGCACCGCCGTCGGCGGATGAACGTTTTTCAGCTGGACCTGCTGCACGCGGAGCCCCATGTGCAGGTTGTCCACCAGTGAGCGAAGGTTCGCGATCGCCTCGTTCTCAATTCCCTGCCGGCCGATCGTGAGCACCTC
>JBJSZP010000299.1:0-4817 GCA_046090365.1 Planctomycetia bacterium | reverse complement strand
GCCGCTGTGGCCTGGCCACGCTCTCCGGCGAGATGATGCTCCGCTGCGCCGGCCCGCGCACGAGCCGCGAGATCGTGGAGGCGCTCGAGGGCGCGGGCGTGCAGTGGTCGCAGGCCGTGTCGACAAGCCACGCGAGTTTCGCCGGGGCGATGGTGGCCAGGCAGCTCCCCGAGGCGCTGCCGATCTACGCCGACATCCTCCGCCGCCCGCGGCTCGAGGCCGACGAGTTCGAGAACGCCCGGCAGATGGTGCTGCAGAACCTCGCGGGCACGGAAGACGACCCGGCCCACCGCACGATGTCGGCCCTCCGCCAGCTCCACTACCCGAGCCCGTGGGGCATGCCGAGCGAAGGCGTCTCCGCCGAGGTCGAGGCGCTCGATCTCGACGCGATCCGCGGCTTCGTCGCGGCCCACGTGCGGCCGGCCGGCACGATCATCGCGATCGCCGGCCGGATCGACTGGAGCGACTTCGTGCGCCGGGCCGAGGCGCTCTTCGGCGACTGGGAGGCGGGGCCGACGCCCGCGGTGCACACCGGGCCGCGCGGCCCGCGCGTGCGGCACGTGCCCCACGACTCGCAGCAGACCCACATCGCGCTCGCCTGGTCGGCCCCCCCGTATCGCAGCGACGAGTCCTACGAGGCGACGGCGGCGCTCGCGATCCTCGGCGGCGGCTCGAGCGCGCGGCTGTTCACGGAGGTGCGCGAGCGGCGCGGCCTGTGCTACAGCGTGTCGGCCGGCTACCAGACGCTCCGCGACCACGCGGCCGCCGTGTGCTACTCCGGCACGAGCGCCGCCCGGGCCCAGGAGACGCTCGACGTGATGCTCGCGGAGATCGACCGGCTGCCGGGCTCGCTCCAGGCCGAGGAGCTCGACCGCGTGAAGGCCCGCGCCAAGAGCGGCCTCGTGATGCAGCAGGAGTCGAGCGCGGCCCGCGCCGGCGCGATCGCCCGGCAGTGGTATCACCTCGGCGCCGTGCGGCCGCTCGCCGACGAGCTCGCCCGCTACGACCGGATCACCGTGGGCGGGATCGAGGCCTGGCTGGCGGCGAATCCCGTCCGCGACCTGTCCGTCGTGTCCCTCGGCCGCGAGCCCCTGGAGGTGCCCCATGCAGTTTCGGCATGAGCGGCTGCCCAACGGCCTCGACGTGATCGCGGAGATCACGGACGGGGCGCTCTCCACGAGCGTGGGCTTCTTCGTGAAGACCGGCGCCCGCGACGAGACCGACGCCCTGTGGGGCGCGAGCCACTTCCTCGAGCACATGGTGTTCAAGGGCACGGCCGACCTTTCCGCCGACGAGATCAACCGGCGGTTCGACTGGATGGGAGCCGCGGCCAACGCGTTCACGAGCGAGGAAGACACGGTCTATCACGCGGCGGTGCTCCCCGAGCAGCAGCAGGAGGCGGTGTCGCTGCTCGCGCGGATGATGCGGCCGGCCCTCCGCGACGACGACTTCGGAACCGAGAAGCTCGTGATCCTCGAAGAGATCCGGATGTACGACGACCAGCCGCCGTTCGGCGCCGACGACCGCTGCCGGGCGGCGTTCTTCGCCGGCCATCCGCTGGCCCGCAGCGTGCTCGGCACGGTCGACTCGATCACGGCGCTGTCCGTGGAGGCGATGCGCGACTACCACCGCCGCCGCTACGCCCCCGACAACATCGTGCTCGCCGCCACGGGCGCGGTCGACTTCGCGGCGCTCGTGGAGGCCGCACGGCGGCACTGCGGCGACTGGGAGCCCCGGCCGGCGCCGCCGCGCACGCTCCCCCGCGCGGCCCATCCCGCCGACGGCCGCTCGCACCGCGAGGCGATCACGCGGCCGGGAGCGGCGCTCGAATACGCGGTGCGGATGTCGGCCGGGCCGGATGGCGACGACGACGACCGCTATCCCGCGAAGCTGCTCTCCGTGATCCTCGGCGACGAGTCGGGGAGCCGGCTCTACTGGGCGCTCGTCGACTCGGGCGCCGCCGAGCACGCCTCGCTGCACCATCACGACTTCCTCGACGCGGGGCTGTTCGCCACGCAGCTCTCGTGCGATGCCGACGACGTGGAGCCGCTGCTCGCCCGGATTGTCGAGCTCTACGACGAGACGGCCCGCGCCGGGATCGCAGCCCGCGAGCTGGAGCAGGCCCGCAACAAGCTCGCCGGGCGGGTGGTGCTCGCCGGGGAGCGGCCGCGCCGGCGGCTGTTCGGCGTGGGCCTCGAGTGGGCCCACAGCGGCCGCTACCGCTCGGTGGCCGACGACCTGGCGATCGTGGAAGGCATCGGGCTCGACGACGTGCACCGGGTGCTCGCCCGCTGGCCCCTCACCGGCCCGAGCGCCACGGTGCTCGCGGGGCCGCACGCGGCCGCCTCCTTTTGACGGTGGCGGCGGCACATACATAATGATCGCGATGTTCGTCCCACTGTTCGCCAACCGCTGGCTGATCGCCCTGCCCCCGATCTGGCTCGTGGGCGCGGGGGCCGCGACTGCGCTCGTCCTGATCCTCGCCGCCTGGGCCCTGCTTCGCGCCGTGCAGCCGCGGGCCGCCGCCGAGGCCCGGGCCAGCCTGGGCGATGGCTTCGCCGGCCCGTTCGGCTGGCTCCTCGTCGGCCTCACACTCGTGGCCGTGGCGTTCACCCCGCTCGTGCCCCTCGGCCAGATCGGCCGGTCGCTCGCCCGGATGGCCGCGGCCGACGCCTTCGACCGGTCGGTGACGATCGCGCCGCAGGCCGCGCTCCAGCCGATCGAGCTCGACCTGCGGCCGCAGGAGCTCGCCGTGTTCACGCTCGAGAGTTCCGCCCCGCTCACCGTGCGCACGCAGCAGCCGATCGAGGGCTTCGCGATGACGAAGGTGCCCGACGTCGACCTCCTGGCCGCGACGCCCTGGACCTGGAAGCGGAGCGAGGGCGCCACGAGCCCTTTCCTCGGCGCCCGGGCCAAGCTCGAGGCCACGAACCCCTCGGCGGAGCCCGTCACGCTGCGGATCCGCGGAAGCCTGGAGCCGGAGTTTCCGCAGGCGGGCATCCTTCCCTGGGCGGCGGCCGTGTTCCTCGCGATCGCGGCAGCCTATGCGCTCTTGCGGCTCGTGCCCCGGCGGGTGGCCGCCGTGGCGGCCGCCACCACCAAGGAGGCGATCGGCCAGCCCGTGTTCGCCGTGGCGCTGATCGTGGGCGCCGTGCTGCTCGTGCTGTTCATCGTGATTCCCTACAACACGTTCGGCGAAGACGTGAAGATGCTCAAGGACAGCGGCCTCACGCTCATCAAGGTGCTCGCGCTGCTGGTCGTGGTGTGGACGGCGAGCGTCGCGGTGGCCGACGAGATCGAGGGCCGCACGGCCCTCACCGTGCTCTCCAAGCCGCTCACGCGGCCGCAGTTCATCCTCGGCAAGTTCGCCGGCCTCGTGCTCGTGGCCCTGCTCGTGTTCCTGATCCTGGGCGCCGTGCTGATGGCCACCACGAGCCTCAAGGTGGTGTACGACGCCCGCGAGTCGTCGAAGGTCGACCCGCTGTGGCGCGACTGCGCCGACGAGATGATCACGGTCGTGCCGGGCCTCGTGCTCTCGCTCCTGGAGACGATCCTGCTCGCCGCGGTGAGCCTCGCCGTCTCGACGCGCCTCGGCATGATCCCCAACCTGATCATCTGCTTCACGGTCTACGCGCTCGGCCATCTCGTGCCGCTGATCGTGCAGTCGAGCGTGGGCAAGTTTGCGATCGTTCGGTTCGTGGGGCAGCTGTTCGCCACGCTCCTCCCGGTGCTCGAGCACTTCACGATCGAGGCGGCGGTGGTGGGCGGCGTGCCCGTGCCATGGACCTACCTCGGCTGGGCGGCGCTCTACGCGGCGCTCTACTCGACGGTGGCCCTCCTCGTGGCCCTCGTGCTGTTCCAGAACCGCGACCTCGCGTAGCCGTGGGGCACCCCCACAAGCCCGGAGCGGAAGCGACGGGGTTCCGCGTTGCGTCCGCCTACCGGATGACGCCCGTGCGGCCGGTGACGCCGATCAGGCCCAGCCCGTCGGACTGGCCCGGCAGCGACTGGCCGCCATACGTCTGCCACGGTGTCGACGCGGCCTCCGCCTTGCCGTCGAAAAACAGCGTGATCCCGCCCGGCAGCCGGCGCTCGATCCGCGGCCCCACCTCGAAGCCGATCCGGCCCCACTGATCGTTCTGCCCCACGTGCGTCCGCACCTCGAGCGACTCGCGGCCGCGGCCATGCTCGGTCGCCATGCCGACGCCGCCCACCCACTTCGCCGGCCCATCGCTGATCGCGGTGCGATCGGCCTGCAGCCCCGCCATCACATCGAGCCCCTCGATCCGGTGCCGCACCTCCGCCATCAGCGGCCGCATCTGATCGGGCGCAGTCGGCCCCCTCACCACCACGCCGAGCGCCGCGACGTCGTCCTGCACCTCGAGGTCGCTCTTCCGGAGCGCGGCCGCGAGCGACGACACGCCGTCAAAATCATGGATGAGCGGATCCGCGCCGCGCGCCGCCACGGATGCCGCCGCCACCGCGATGAACACCGCCCGCCTCATGCCGCCCGCCTCCCGCCTCTCTTTATCGGCCATTCGGGCTGCCGGACTCCCGCTTCCCGCTCGTACGACGCGCCGGCTTCGGGCTCCCACTCTTCTCCCTCTCCCTCTGGGAGAGGGCTGGGGTGAGGGTGCTCTCGTTGCGTCGCGAAAGGCACCCTCACCCGGCCTGCGGCCGGCCTCTCCCAGAGGGAGAGGCGAGACGGAGGGCGCAGTGAGCGTCCGGCGAGATGGTAGGGGCGACCCCGAGCCGGTGCGCTACTTGATGCCAGTGACAGGCTGAAGCCTGTCCTACGAGACCTTCCCGCCAGCTAC
>JBJSZP010000298.1:0-8395 GCA_046090365.1 Planctomycetia bacterium | reverse complement strand
GCTTCAGCCTCTCCACTTTTCGCTCAACTCACTCGCACCGGCTCGGGGTTGCCCCGTACCACCTCGCCGGACGCTCACTGCGGGCCTCCAACCCTCCGTTCGCTCGACTCCGGCTGCGCTGCGCCATCCATGGCTGCGCTTGCCTGCATACGCCGGCTCAATGGTAGGGGCAACCCCTCGCCTCCCCGGTTCCAGTTGAGGAGGCTCGGGGCTGCCCATCCCCCCGAGCGGGATGTGGGAGCGAGCGCAGCCATGGATGGCGAAAGCGAAGCAGACACGCAGAGAGCCGAAGCCTGGAGGGCTGAGGCGAACGTCAAGCGAGAGGGCGTGGGCAGCCCCGAGCCGGCGCAGGTGAGTTGAGTACGACAGGCTGAAGCCTGCCCTACGTTGCGACGCTAGAAGTTCGCGTTGCAGCCGGTGTCGACGTCTCCCACCATGTGCAGGTGGTCGTGGTCGATGTACACCACTTCCTGGCAGTCTTCGTCGACGAGTGTGTGCGGCACGGGCCAGCCGATCCGCTTCACCTCCTGGAAGTAGACCGTGCACTTGTAGTGGGCGTGGTGCAGCTGGGCCGGGCCCACCAGCGGATAGTGCCGCGGCGGATCGAGATAGTCGGCGATCTTGCACTTCGTGATCCGCACGTGGTTGCGCTGCACTTCGTAGAGGAACGGCCAGTTGCCCTGGACGGGGCGGGCCTTCTCGAGGGCCCGCATCACCTCGTCGTCGCTCGGCTCGTCCAGCGCCTCGCACGGGCCTCCCGGCGGGATCGGGCCGAGGACGGGGGCCCGCTCGTAACGCTCGTAGTTCCAGAACTGGTCTTCCTTGCTCTTCTGCAGGCCGACCGGCACCGGAATCGGAAACGCGAGGGGGCCGAGATTCGGGCCGGCCGATGTGATCCAGAAACAGCCGCTCTGCGTGATCGTGCCCGTGGCGACGATGAGGGCGAGGGCGATCAGTTTGGCTCGGACCTGCATGGCGAAACTCCTCGGGCTGCCCGGAGGGCGGTCGTCTGGAAACCTCTGCCGGTTGTATCGACCGCGCCGGCGGAAAACTTGCGGGATTTTCCGGGGGCGCAAACCCTGCCGGCCGGCACACGGGGCCGTCCCGGGCGCACGAAGAAGCCCGCCCCCGCGGTCGGCGGTGGCGGGCTCCTCTGTGGTCGGCCGTGAGCCGGTGCTCGTGAGCGAGCCGCGCGGTTCAGCGGTGGTGGCTGTGGATGTGGCGCTCGTCGAAGTCGAGCCACCACCAGCCGTCATCCCATTCGAGTGACACCCGCCGCCAGCCGAGCGGCACCTGCGGGTAGGGATAGAAGGGTCCGATGTACGGCCAGGCCGTGGGCGAATACTGCGTCGGATACTGGAGGGCCGCATAGTTCGGATAGGCGGCGTAGCTCGGCCAGGCGTAGTTGGGCATGTTGGGGCCATCGCCTCGGACCGGAACCGGCATCCCGCCGGCACCGCCCATGCCCACGCCGCCGCTGCCGCCCATCGGTCCCCGCATGCCGGCGCCCATCGGCATCGGGCCGCCCATGCCACCCTGGCCCGGCGGGCAATAGCCACCGGCAGGGCCTTCCGTGAACCGCATCGAGCCGGGCACCATCTGACCGTCGCCGACGCCTCCCTGGGCTGGATAGCTGCCTTCGACGAACGCGTTTTCGCCGATGTAGCCGCCCGCCGCGGCCGGCAGGTCGAGCGGCGTGCCCTGGATCTGGCTCTTCATGGCAGTGCGCTGCACGGCGCCTCCGCTCCTGCGTGCCTGCGGCACCGGCTTGGCAGCCCGACCGCCAAACGGCCGCGGCTGCGCCTCGCGTCGCACAGGCTTGCCTGCGGCGGCCGGCTGCCTGGCCGGCGCACCGCCCACGGCCTGCGTGAGCGCGATCTGGGATTGTTCGTCGCCTTCCGCGCCATCGCGATCCTCGAGGACGGCCCGCTCGGCCGACGGCGCGTCGGCGGCGGCCGCCGGCTCGGCTTCCGGTTCGGCGGCCATCGTCGGCAGCCCCACGAGCGAGCGGATCGACGCCGGGAGTGCGAAGGTGTCGTTCGTCGGGTTCGACCCCTGCACCGACAGCCGGTTCACGATCCGTTCCACCCCCGCCACCTCCTCGGCCGCGGCGATCGCGGCATCGATCTGCCGCGCATCCGAGACCGTGCCTTCGAGCCACACCGTTCCCGCCTTGGCCTTCACGTTGACGCGATAGCCCTTGAGGGTGCCGGATTCCTTCATCTTGGCGGCGACGCTGGCCGCGAGATCGTCGGCGGACACCGACGTCGCAGCAAGCGACACCATCACTGCGGCCACGAACGCGGTTCTCGAAATCGGCATGGCAGGCTCCTTGGTCGGCGGCAGGTGCGGATGACCACCGTTACGGAGTCTTTTCGGCCGCCGGAGGTGCCGAGGGGGAGTTTTTTTCCGGTTTGCGCGGAAATGGCGCGCAGGCGCGGCAGCGTAGAAAGACTGGAGAAGCCCGGAGCTCGCCGCAGGCCGGGGCGGCGGGGTCAGGCGGGCTGGCCGCCGTCGAAGACCGCGATCATCGTCATCAGCGTGAGCGTGACCGCACAGACGGCGGCCGACGCCGGCCCGAACTGGAGCGCGAACCCGCACAGCCCCCCGACCGCCGCCAGGGCGATCACGAGCAGCCACTGGCAGGTGCGCTCATGGGGCGTGCCTTCGGCCAGCCGCGCCAGCCCGGCGGCAACGAGACCGAACACCTGCACCGCGCTCATCGCGCACAAAACGGGGCTCACAGCGACCGCGAACAGGGGCATGAAACGTCCTTGGATCACACAGGGGGGCCGAACGACGACGGCCGGCACCGTAGCGATCCGCCGTCGCCGTCGCAAAGCCAGTGCCAACCGCCCCACCCCCGCCGAGACCGCTCAGTTTGCCCCGACGAGCCCGTCGAGCTTTTTCTCCAGGTCGGAGATCACGAGGTTGCGGTCGACCACATTTCCCTGCGCGTCGAGGAGCAGCATCGTGGGCAGGGTGAGCACGCCGAGTTCCTCCGCCAGCGGCCCATCGAGGCCGCCCGACTCGTGCAGCTGCGGCCAGGGAATCGGCTTGGCAGCGAGAAACTTGGCGAGCGCGGTCTTGTCGGTGTCGAGTGCGATCCCGACGACGGCAAATTTCTTGGGGCCATACTTCGCGTAGAGCTCGCGGATCTGCGCGATGTCGACCTTGCAGGGCTCGCACCACGTGGCCCAGTAGTGGACGAGCACCGGCTTGCCGCGGAGCGACTGGAGCGTCACGGGACGGCCATCGAGGCCGCTGCCGGCGAGCGCGAGCGGCTTGCCCACGCTTTCGAGCCGCCGGGCCGCGCCGCGGGCCTTGCGGGCCGACGGCGACTCAGGAAAGTCCTTCACGATCGCGGCATAGCGTACGAGCGCCTCCTTCTCACTCCCCGAAAACTCGTCCGAAATGCCCATCTGCAGCATCGCCTCGGCGGCATCGGGGGCCTGGGGATGCTTCTCGACGAACTGCTTCAGGTCGTCGAGCCACGCGGCCTGCACCTTGCCGATGTCGGCGTTTGGCTGCTGCATGCCGGCCGCATAGCGGGCCGAGGCGAGCCGGAAGCGCACGAACGCCACGAGCCCATCGTCGGCGGCCACCGCCGCGGCCAGCCGCTCGAGCCCCGGAATGCCTTCGGGCAGCGAGCCCTCCTGCACGCCGGCAGCGATCGTTTCCGCGAGTTGCTTCACCCAGAAGGGCTTCTCCGCCGGCTCGGCCGCCGCGACCACCTGCTCGAGCAGCCCCACCTGCTCGGCCGCGAGCGCCTTGCGGCCAGCGAGATCGGCCGACGCGAGCTTCGTCTCGACCTCGCGGAGCTTCGCCAGCAGCGGCTTGAGCTTCTCGCTCTCCTGCCCGCCTCCCGCGCCGGCCGCCCGGTCGCCTACACGCGGCGCGAAGAAGCCGCCGGCATCGGCGATTTCGCCCTGCATGCCGGGCAGCTGCGGCAGGTCGACAGGCCGCCACGCGTCGCCGATGCGCACGAGCGATCCGACGAACACCTGCCCCGTGCCGCTCGACTTGCCGTCGCCCCCTTCGACGAGGGCCACCACGTTGTCGTAGGCCATCACGTCCTTGCCCACGCCCGCCGTGCCCGCCGGGAGCGACCCCGGCTGCGAGGCGAGCATGTTGTTCCACTTCGTCTGCGGGCCGAGCGTGTTTTGCGGGGCGGCGGCGAGCTTCGCGAATCCCTTGGCGGCCGCCGTGACGCGGGCGGTGAGGTCGCTCAAGAGCGGCTCCTCGAAGCCAGCCGCCTGGAGGTCGGCATTCGTGGGCAGGAGCCGGGTGAACACCGACGCCTCGCGCGACTTGAGCGCGTCGACGATCTCCGCGGTGGCCTCCTCCGCCGAGATCGTCTTCCAGGCGTCGATCGTGCCGTTTTCGTCCTCATCGACGCCCCACCGACTGCCGCCGGCGCCGAGCCAGCGGGCCTGGTCGGCCTTCGCGTTGTGGTTGGAATCGACGTCGCGATACACCTCCGCGCCGTCCTTGTAGTAGCTCCAGCGGTCGACGACGCGGTCGCCATTCGTGTCGGAGAACGACCGCAGCACCTCGCCGCGCGGCCCGCGCACGACCCAGGCATTGAGGCCGCCTTCCTTCTCCATCTTGATCGTGCAGGCCTTGACCTGGTCGGCCGGCACGCGGTCGTAGTCGACGTTTTTCTGGAATGGGGCGAGGCCGAGGGCGTAGTCGACCGTCGGCTGGGCGGCGGAGGCCGTGGCCGGCAGCGCGGCGAACAATAACAAGAAGGCGGGGCAGCGGCGGGCGGAGCAGGGGACCATCGTGGTCATGGCGGAGGTTCCTTCCTGGAGGCAACTCCAAAAAAGGTACCGAGTCTCGCGACCGGCGCCAGCGCCACTTTGCCGCCACATCCCTGCCAGAGACAGCAGTGAGGGGCCCCGTCTCTTTCGGCGGATTCGTCCCTAAATCTGCCCGATTCGTCCCAACGCGCGCCCGATTCGTCCCAGCGCGCGCCCGATTCGTCACATTTCCAAAAAAAGCCTTGCGAAGACCTTTCGGCGCCATATCGTGACGCGGGTGTTCGCGTTGCCCACCTCGCCCGCTACCTGTGCTCCAGAGAATTCCCGCCATGAATAAGTTTGTCATTTTCACGGTCGCGATTGCCTTCGCCTGCCTGGGTGCGCCCGCCCAAGGCACGTTCCTCACTCTCGACAACTTCACCGCGGGCACGACGGATCTCAACCTTACGGACGCGGCGCCTCCGACCAAATCGGCGAGCGACGTCCAAACGGGGTTGTCCGGCGTTGTGGGCGGGTCGCGCGGAGTGCTGATCGAAAAGCTCGGCGGCTTGTCTGGAAGCCAGCGGAACGTCAGCGGGACGGTCGATACCGCGAATCAGCAATTCATCTACATTTCCGGCGCCGGCGCCACCGGCACTTTGACGCTGACGTACAACGCGAACGGTGCCGGCCTGAACATACAACTCGGCCTGATCGACTCGATCCTGCTGAACTTCGTGGACGGCGACTACGGCCCCAGCCGCACGATTCCGGTCGAGATCACCATCACCGCTGCGAACAACCAGACGGGCACGCTGACTCAAACGCTCGCGGTTGCCGCCGGAGACCCGCCCGTACCGTACGCGTTGGAGTTCAAGATCGCCGACTTCAGCAACCTTGGCGGCCTCGACCTCGCGACGAACTCCGTGCAGGCCGTGCAGATGCGCTTCACCCCGCCGGCCACGTCGACAGACTTCACGCTGGGGACCATCCAGGTTGTTCCAGAGCCCCCGACGTACGCCATGACCTTCGCCGGCCTGGCCTACGCTGGTTTCTCCTTCTGGCGGCGTCGCCGGCAGGCCTGACACACGGCACGTTGTCCAACTCCGCGGCTGTTTGCCGGCCGTCGGGCACGAGACGCACGACGCTTGCCAGCGCCCGGGCACGGGCAGTATCGTTTGATGCTCGGCTGTCAGCGCGAAAAAAAGTGCTGGTGGCCGTGAACCGGCGCGCGTAGCTCAGTTGGTTAGAGCGCTACCCTGATAAGGTAGAGGTCCCAAGTTCGAATCTTGGCGCGCGCATTCGACGGGTTCCTTACCGACCCCGTTCGGGGACGTAGCTCAATTGGGAGAGCACCGCCTTTGCAAGGCGGGGGTTGTGGGTTCGATCCCCATCGTCTCCATAGTCCTATCGATGGGGATCGGCGACCGTGGCATAGCCAAATGGGTGGCGTTGCTGAATAATCAAGACGCCGCCGGTTTCCTCCCGCCTTCCGCCCGCCCCCCGAGCCCCCATGCCCGCCTCCGCCCCCGCCTCACCGCCGGCCGGCACCGCCCGCCGCGCCGACATCCGCAACATCGCGATCATCGCGCACGTCGACCACGGCAAGACGACGCTGGTGGACTGCCTCCTGCGCCAGAGCGGCCAGTTTCGCGCCAGCCAGCTCTCCGGCGAGCGGATCCTCGACTCCAACGACCTCGAGCGGGAGCGGGGGATCACGATCCTCGCCAAGAACATCGCGCTCGAGTGGAAGGGCGTGAAGATCAACATCATCGACACGCCCGGCCACGCCGACTTCGGCGGCGAGGTGGAACGGGTGCTGCGGATGGCCGACGGAGCCCTCGTGCTCGTCGACGCTGCCGAGGGGCCGATGCCCCAGACGCGGTTCGTGCTTTCCAAGGCCCTCGAGGCCCGGCTCCAGCCGGTGGTGGTGGTCAACAAGATCGACCGCCCCGACGCCCGCCCGCTCGAGGTGCTCGACGAGGTGCTCGGGCTGTTCCTCGAGCTCGGGGCCGACGACGATCTCGCCGATTTCCCCTACGTGTTTTCCTCGTCGCGCGAGGGCTTCGCCACGCACGACCCGGCGGTCCGCTCGGGCACGATGGAGCCGCTCCTCGACCTCGTGCTCGAGAAGATCCCGGGACCGGTCGTCGACGCGGCCGGCCCGCTGCAGATGCTCGTGACCACGCTCGACTGGTCGGACTATGTCGGCCGGATCGCGATCGGGCGGATCGAGTCGGGCCGGCTCGCAAAGGGGGCGCAGGTGATGCGGTCCACGGCGGCGGGCGGCTTCGTGCCCGCGAAGGTCGTGGGGCTGCAGGTGTTCGACAAGCTCGGCCGGGTGGACGCCGACGAGGCCACCGCCGGCGATATCTGCGCCGTGAGCGGCGTCGAAGACGTGGAAATCGGCGACACGATCTGCGACGTCGCCGATCCCCGGCCGCTGCCGCGGCTGTCGGTCGACGAGCCGACGCTCTCGATGGTGTTCGGCGTCAACTCCTCGCCGCTCGCCGGCCGCTCCGGCAAATACCTGACCACGCGGCACCTCCGCGACCGGCTCATGAAGGAGCTCGAAAAGAACGTGGCGCTCCGCGTGGAGCCGATCGAGGGGAGCGAGCAGTTCGCCGTCTCCGGCCGCGGGCTCCTCCACCTCTCCGTGCTCATCGAGACGATGCGCCGCGAGGGCTACGAACTCTCCGTGGGCAAGCCCCGGGTGATCCTCCACAAGGAGGGCGACACCACGCTCGAGCCGTTCGAGACGCTCGTCGTCGAGGTGCCGCACGACAAGCTCGGCCCCGTGATGGAGCTCACCGGCGCCCGCCGCGGCCAGCTCGTGCACATGGGCAACCGGGGCGAGTTCGCCCACGCCGTGTTCTCGATCCCTGCCCGCGGCCTGATCGGCCTGCGCACCCGCGTGCTCAACGCCACGCAGGGCACCGCGATCATGCACCACCGGTTCGAGAAGTGGGCGCCCATGGAAGGCGAGGTGGCCGGCCGGGCCAACGGCGTGCTCGTGTCGATGGTGCCGGGCAAGGCCGTGGCCTTCGGGCTCGACGGCCTCCAGGAGCGGGCCGACCTGTTCATCGGCCCCGGCGACGAGGTGTATGAGGGGATGGTGTGCGGCGAGAACGCCCGCGCCGAGGACATGATCGTCAACCCCACGAAGGAAAAGAAACTCACGAACATGCGGGCCACGGGCAGCGACCGCAACATCCTCCTCAAGCCGCCGCGGAAGATGTCGCTTGAGGAGGCGCTCGAATACATCGAGGAAGACGAGCTCGTCGAGGTGACGCCCGACGTGATCCGCCTCCGCAAGATCCTGCTTTCGGAGCACGACCGCAAGCGGCAGAGCCGGCAGAAGTAACGGGCCGAGCGGCCTCGCCTCCCGAGGATGGGCGCGAACCGCCCCGCGCAGGCCGGTTTGGCGGCCGTTATGGACATCCCGGAACCCGTCGGCTATCCTTCTGGGCTCGGTTCGCCCCCATCGGCCCCAGGAAACACATGGTCAAGCTCACGGTCAGAGAACGCGAAAGCATCCAGGAGGCGGTCCGCCGCTTCCGGAAATTGGTCGAGCGCAGCGGCATCAAGAAGGAGATGCGGCGCCGCGAATTCTTCGAGAAGCCGAGCGAAACCCGCCGCCGGGCCCGCCTGCG
>JBJSZP010000297.1:0-847 GCA_046090365.1 Planctomycetia bacterium | reverse complement strand
TTCGGGCTCCCCGTGTCCCGGAGCAGGCGTATGCAGGCAAGCGCAGCCATGGATGGCGCAGCGCAGCCGGAGTCGAGTGAGCCGGAGCCTGGAGGGCGAAGGCGAACGTCCGGCGACGGGATATGGGGAGCCCGAAGCCGGATTGGGCAAGTTGACGGCAGCACTATGAGCGCACCTGGCCCGTGCCGAGAACCACGAACTTGTAGGTCGTGAGCTCTTTCGTGCCGCAGGGGCCGCGGGCGTGGAGTTTGTCGGTGGAGATGCCGATCTCGGCGCCCAGACCCATTTCGCCGCCGTCGTTGAACCGCGTGCTGGCGTTCACCATCACGACGGCCGTGTCCACCCGCGACGTGAACCGGTCGGCCGCGGCCCGGTCGGCCGTCACGATCGAGTCGGTGTGCCGCGAGCCGTAGCGATTGATGTGGTCGATCGCCGTGTCGACCGAATCGACGACGGCCACGGAGATCTTGGGGCCAAGGTACTCGGTGGCCCAGTCGGCCTCGGTGGCGGGGCCGGCCGAGGGGACGAGCCGGCGCGTGGCCTCGTCGCCCACGATCTCCACTTCGTAGTCGGCGAGAGCGTGGGCCACGTCGGGGAGAAACGTTCCGGCCACGTCCTTGTGCACGAGCAGCGACTCGGCGGCGTTGCACACGCCCATCCGCTGGCACTTGGCGTTGACGGTGATCGCCTTCGCCATGGCGAGGTCGGCGGCCTTGTCGACGTACACGTGGCAGTTGCCCGTGAAGTGCTTGAGGACGGGCATCCGGGCCTCGGCCGTGACGCGGCGGATGAGCGCCTCGCCGCCGCGCGGGATCACGAGGTCGATCAGGTCGTCCATCTTCAAGAA
>JBJSZP010000296.1:0-6378 GCA_046090365.1 Planctomycetia bacterium | reverse complement strand
CACGAAGCGGTGGATCGAGAGGATCGCCCGCAGGAACCACATCACCGCCAGCTTGGTCAGGTCGGCGACGAGACGGCATCCCTCGGCCGCCATGCGCGGCCCCCCCAGGCCGACGAACTCGGCGGTGGGATCGCGGCGGCGGATCGCCGCCAGGAGCAGCGCCGCATGGTGGTCGCCCGAAGGTTCGCCGGCAGACAGGAACACGCGCATGAAAAACTCCGCGGGGCCTGTCGGCCCCAGCGGAGTATTTCAAGTTCGAGTGCCCTGCCCTAGGCCATTTTTACGATGCGAAAGGGCCGTCTGAAGCTACAAACTGAAAGGGGAGCAGACGGGCTGTGACTCTTCATAAAGCCTTGAATTCGACGTCGCGCCCATCCCGTCGCTTCCGCTCCGGGCTTCTTGGAGTCACCCCGTGATCGGGTTATGAACGCACACTGCATGCAAAACGGGAGGCGAGGGGCAGCCCCTGCCGTTGAGACGGCGTATGTGACCAGCGAAGCCATGGATGGCGCAGCGCAGGCACATCCGAGTGAGCCGGAGCCTGGAGGGCGAAGGCGAACGTCCGGCGAGACGGTACGGGGCTGCCCCGAGCCGGCGCACACCACCGAAGCCATGACAGGCTAAAGCCTGTCCTACGGGGTTCCACGCGAACGTCCGACCCGCGCCGCGATTACTTCGCCGGGGCGAAGCCCTTCGCGATGTTCCCGAACACCATGTTCACCTGCTCGTCGGGCGAAGCCTTCTCGACCTTGCCCTTGCAGTTGTTGCAGTAGAAGCCCACCTCGGCGTCGCCAATCGAGACCTGCGTGCCTTCCTTGACGGCGCCGCCGCTGAACGGGCAGCCCTTCTGGACGAGCTGACCGGTGCTCACCATCTGCTGGTGGGCCTTGGCCGCGAACTTCGCCGAGTCGCCCTCGAAGGCCTTCTGGCAGTTGCCGCAGCAGAAGTAGACGCTGCCGCCGGCGAACGACGTGCTCTTCTCCGGGTTGCAGCCCTTGCCCGAGACGGGGCACTTGGCGTCCTTCGGCTCCTTGACGGCGGCCGACACGATCACGGACGAGCAGAGCACGGCGACGAACAGACCAGCCAGGCAAAACGACTTCATGACTCGGGTCTCCGGAGATTGAATCGCTGGGAGCGGCACCCATGCCGCGAGGCCATCAGCATAGGCCCGGGCCACGGCCCCCCGCAATCGGCATTTTTACCGCTGTCTGGGCTCGGGAAGGCCGACTGCCAGGGCCGCGCCCGCCGCGATCACCGCCGCTCCCGCCACGAACACGGGCCGGAAGCCCACGGCGTCCACCGCCAGGCCGATCAGCGGCGAGAGCACGAACGGCGCCGCGAGCGCCGCCCCCACCATGCTCACGTAGCGCGGGTGGTCGGCATGCCGCGGGGCGAGCTCGAGGGCGTAGTTCGTGAACAGGCGGAGCGAGATCGGGTTGAGGCCCAGGGGCGCGTAGACGATCCAAAACCACTCCACGGCGACGGCTCGCGGAAGGAGCGAGAGCAGCGTCACCACGAGGGGCGTCATGGCGGAGAGGGCCACGAGCCAGGTGAGCACGATCCGCGTGCCGCGTCGATCGGACACGGGCCCGGCGACGAGGCTCACGGCGCCCGTGGCCGCGTTCTGCACGACGACCCACGTGAGCAGGCTGCCGATCCGGCTGCCGAGCCGGTCGCGGGCGAACGCCTGGTAGTGAGGGAACAGCATCAGCACCATCGAGAAGCAGCCGGCCACGAGGCACAGGCGGACGAGGGCCCGGTCTGATTGCAGCGCCGCACGCCAGCCATGCACGCCGGCCCGCAGCCCGGCCCAGGCCACGTCGGAGTCGGGTGGGAGCGGGTCGGTGCCCGGCTCGTCGGCCGGCTCGTCGAGGAAGAGCGGCAGGAGCGCCGCGAGGCCGAAGAAGATGCCCGTCGCCGCGAAGATCTTTGGAAACCCGTCCGCCGCCTCGAGCCAGGGGCCGAGGAGGAGCACGGCCGCGAGGATCGCCAGCACGCTGCCGACCGCCGTGCTTGCCACCATCGCCCGGCCGCGACGGCCCGGCGCGATGAGCTTGCCCTGGAGCGCAGCCACCACGAGCTGGTTGAGGCCGTTCGACGCCGAGAACAGCGCGTAGAGCACGAGAAACAGGAGGGCGAGCAGGTCGGGCCGCCGCGCGGCGAGCGGCTGCCACGCCACGGCGAGGATGCCGAAGCAGGCGGCCATGGCGAGGCTCGTGCACGCCAGCGCCCACTTCTTTCGCGGCAGCCGGGCGAGCCGGCCGGCTGCCAAAAGCGGCGGCACGCTCTGGCCGCCGCGGTTGAGCACCGGCAGGAGGCCGCGCAGGCCGCCTGAGTCGACCACCGCGTCGAGCACGGCCGGCATGATGATCGTCTCGGTCTTGAAGATCCAGCCGACGCGCATCAGCACCTGGTAGGATTCGAGCCAGAACGTGTTCCGTGCCTCGCGGGCGGCGGGTGGCGACGTGGCTGGCTCGTGCAGCGGCGCGGTCATCGGGTAGGTTCACCGGCGGAGTCGGGCGGCCGCGAGCGGCGCGGTCGCCGGCGGAGCATGAACTGTTTTCGAGGAGCCGTCCATGATGAGTTTTCGTGATCGATGCGCGTGCCTGCTGCTCGCCTGCCTCGCCGCCTGGCCGGCCGCCGACCTGCAGGCCGCGGAGCGGCTCGTGTGGTTCGGCACCTACACCCGTGGCCCCGACGGCTCCCGGGGCATCTATGTGTCGCGGTTCGACGATGCGAAGGGCACGCTCTCCGAGCCGGTGCTCGCAGCCGAAGCCAAGAATCCGTCGTTCCTCGCTTTTCACCCGAAGCTCCCGCGGCTCTACGCCGTGAGCGAGATCTACGACGCCGGCGGCCAGCCCACGGGCGGCGTCATCGCCTTCGCGATCGACGAGGCGACGGGGCAGCTGACGACGATCAACGAGCAGCCTTCCGGGGGCGCGGGGCCGTGCCACGTGAGCGTCGACCCGACGGGCAGGGTGGTGCTCGCGGCCAACTACGGCGGCGGGAGCGTGATCTGCCTGGGGCTCGAGGCGGACGGCCGCCTGCGGCCCGTCGTCACGGGCACGCCGGGCGGCTTCCTCCAGCATGAAGGGAAGAGTGTCAACGAGAAGCGGCAGGAAAAGCCGCACGGCCACTCGATCGACCCCACGCCCGACGGACGGTTCGCAATCTCCTGCGATCTCGGCATCGACAAGGTTCTCGTGCACGCGCTCGACGTGGAGCGGGCGACGCTCGCACCGCACCGGTTCGGCACCGTGAAGCCGGGTGCCGGTCCACGGCATTTCGCCCTCCACCCCTCCGGCCGCTTCGGCTACGCGTGCAACGAGCTCGACCTCACCGTCACCGGCTTCGCGTTCGATCCTGCAGCCGGCACGCTCACAGAGTTTCAGACCCTCTCGACACTGCCCGCCGACGTCACCGACCTCACCGGCCTCTCGACGGCGGAGATCGTGATTCACCCGAACGGGAAATTCCTCTACGTGTCGAACCGGGGGCACCAGTCGATCGCGATGTTTTCGCTCGACGACTCGACAGGGAAACTCACGTTTCTCGGCACCGAGCCGATCCGCGGCAAGACGCCGCGGAACTTCGCGCTCGACCCGACGGGAAAATTTCTCCTCGCGGCCGGCATGGATTCGAACACGGTCACCGTGTTCGCGATCGACCAGGCGACTGGCCGGCTCACGTTCACCGGCACGTCGCTCGACGTCCCGGTGCCGGTCTGCATCCGCTTCCGTCCGTAACGTAAGACAGGCTTCAGCCTGTCTCCCTCCAAATCCTTCGCAGCGTGCCGCCATGTCGACCCCGTCGCTTCCGCTCCGGGCTTCCTGGCGCTGCCGCGTGGCCGCGCTGAAAATGTTTCTCCACGCGCGCTGCCTGCTCGTGGGATGCCTCACCGCCGCGCTCGTCGGCTGCGGATCCCCCCAGCCCCACCCCGCGATCGGCCGCGTGATCGGCAACCTGCCGCTCGTGTCCCTCGTCGAGCCCGACCGCCCCGCCCCGACCTTCGCCGGCAGGATCACGCTCCTGAACCTGTGGGGCACCTGGTGCCCGCCCTGCCGCCGCGAACTGCCCGGGCTCGTGCGGCTCGCCACGCGGCTGGCCGACGACACGCGGTTTCAACTCGTCGCCGTGTCGTGCGGCGGCGGCGGCCGCGACGACCTCGCAGAGATCACCACCACCACGCTCGAGTTTCTCGCCGCCCAGCGGCTCGAGCTCGATCCCTGGGCCGACCCCGACGGCCTGGCGCGGATCGTGCTTGCCGAGTCGTTCGGCTTCGGCGCCTACCCGACGACGTATCTCATCGGCCCCGATGCCACCGTGCGGGCGGTCTGGACGGGCTACCGCGCCCGCGACGAGAGCGACATGGCGCGGGCGATCGTGGAGCTGCTCAAGGAATTGCCTGCAGCGCCCGGGCCAGCCGGTCGCTGAACGCCGCCGCGGCCGCCGCCGGATCGGCTGCCTCGGTCACCGCGGAGGCGACAGCCACGCGGCGGATCCCCAGGGCCACGAGCTCGTCGAGCCGCTCGAGCGTGATGCCGCCGATCGCGAACGCCGGCAGCGCGATCTCACGGACCACGCCGGAGAGAAACTCGGCCGGCGCGAACGAGGCAAACGATTTCGTGGGCGAGGGGAAGCAGGGACCCACGCCGAGGTAGTCGGCCCCGTCCACGACCGCCGCGCGGGCCTCGGCGAGCGAGTGCGCCGTGCGGCCCACGAGGGCGCCGGGCCCGAGCACGCGGCGGGCGGAGCCGACGGGCAGGTCGTCGGCACCCACATGCACGCCGGCGGCATTGACGGCCGCGGACACGTCGGCCCGGTCGTTGACGACGACGAGCGTCTCGGTCGCGGCCCGCCGGTGCGCAAGGGCCACCGCCCGGCGGCCCCGGTCGAGCAGTTCGGGCACCGAGAGCCGTTTGTCGCGGAGCTGGATCATGCGCACGCCGGCCTCGAGCAGCCCTGCGACGAGCCGCTCAAACGCCGCCGCGTCGGCCCGACCGTCGACGAGCACGCACAGGCTCACGCCCGCGAGCCGCTCCACGGCCCGGGCCGTGCCGGCGAGACCGCGCTCGAGCGTGTACAGCCGGTAGCGCAGCCGCTCGAACTGGGCCGCGGCGGCCGGCGCGACCACGAGCGCCACCTCCTGGAGGCTGCGGAGCGCCTGCGCGGCGCGGGCCGCGTTGGCCGAGACGAGATCGGCGGCGTTGCGCCGCGGCAGCGCCGCCTCCGCGACGACCTCCGTGCCCACGTCGCCCGGCGTGTCGCGGCAGGCCGATCGCAGGGCGAAGTCGGGGCCGGCCAGCACGGCCGCGAGGTCGTGGCGGATGGCTTTGGCGTGGCCCGTGAGGTGGGCGTCGTCGAGGACGAAGCGGGCCACGTCCTCGAGCACCCGCAGGGCCTCGCCGGCGCGGTTGGCGGCCGCGTCGAGCAGCCGCCAGGCTCCGGCGGCCCCACCAGGCTCGTTACCGCCGGTTTCCGCGAGGTTTTCCAGGCTTCCGTCCATCCCTTTGTTGTAGCCTCGCCGCGGGGGGACATGCCTTGGAAAAACCGGCGGGCATTTCTACACTCCCCGCCCCTCCGACCCCCCTGCGGGCAGGCCCCTCCATGCGCGTCCTCCGCCCCCTCACGCTCGTCTGGCCCGGCCTGCCGTGGCTCTGGCTGCGCGGCAGCGTGGCCGGGCTCGTGCTCGCGATGGCCTTCGCCATCCTCCTCGACATGGCCATCGTGGCCACCTGGATCTGGACGGAGTTTCTCGAACTGCCGATCGTGATCGGTCTCTGGGCGGGGGTGGCCGTCGTGTGGCTGATCGCGACGGTGTCGGCGGCCACGACGTTTCCGGCGCCGCTCCAACGCGGGCCCGACGCGGCGGCCGACGCCCTCTTTACCGCCGCCCGCGACGCCTACCTGGCCCGCGACTGGCTGGCCGCGGAGACGCAACTCCGCTCCCTGCTCGTGGTGCGACCGACCGACGGCGAAGCCCAGCTGCTCCTCGGCACGCTCCTCCGTCGGGTCGGCCGCCTGAAGGAGGCCCGCGCGGCGCTCGAGGCGCTCTCCCGCAGCGACGCGGGGGCGCCGTGGCAGGCGGCGATCTCCCGGGAAATCGGCCGGATCGCGGCGGAGGAAGGGGCCCGCCCCGACGCCGCTCCCGAACCGCCCGCCATCCTGCCGATCAGTTCCGACGGCCCAACCGCCGCCCCGGCGGAGCGGGCAGCGTAGGCCCGGCTGCGAAGGTGCCATTTCCGCGGCGTTCCGGCGCGTCGGCAGACATGCCCTTGCCGCGCTCCTAGAATCTCTCGCGGGGTTTGGCGTAAGGTTTGCACACGCTAGACATTGCGATCAGCGGCTGCCGGATTGGCACGGGCCGTCGCCGAG
>JBJSZP010000295.1:0-6434 GCA_046090365.1 Planctomycetia bacterium | reverse complement strand
CCCGTATCCCGTCGCCGGACGTTCGCCTTCGCCCTCCAGGCTCCGGCTCACTCGACTCCGGCTGCGCTGCGCCATCCATGGCTGCGCTTGCCTGCATACGCCTGCTCCAGGACACGGGGAGCCCGAAGCCTCCTCAACTGGAGAGGGGAGGCGGCGGAGACGGTCGGTGCGATGCGGAAGAGCCGACGGGCAGATACGCGGCTTACTCAGGGCGCACCATCACAGTTGAGAAGGGACTAGCGATCGCCCTCGGCGATGGAGCAGCGTACCGCCGGCTTCGACGCCGGTTTGGGCGCGTCGAGGCAGGCATGACAGGCGCGACGCCTGTCCTACGGGCAAGCCGGCGTGCGAGCGAAATGGGCCTTAAAAACAGCCGATTCGCGGCGTTTTTGACAATCCCGGGCCGTGTGCCAGAGTTGAGGGAAGCCTTGGGCCGCATCCCGGCTTCACCCGCGGACGGATTCCGCCAACCCCGTCCGCGGCCCCCCAGTCTCTGCGACAAGGAGTCTTCTCTCATGGTCCGTCTGTTCTTCGTCGGCGCGCTTGCCGTCGCCCTGTCGTTCGTCGCCGCGTCGGCCGATGCCGGCTTCGGCCACCACCGTCGTCATGCCGATCCGTCCTGTGCCGTCGAGCCGGGCTGCAGCGCGTTCGAGCCTGCGTGTGCCATCGAGCCGTCGTGCGAGATGGAGCCGGATTGCGGTGCCGTCACCTGCTGCCCGAGCAATCCGTGCATCAAGTACCGCCACAAGCACGCCCACAAGCACAAGCACGACTGCGGCTGCTGCCCGGAGCCGACGTATGAGACGGTGCTCACGCCCACGAGCCCCGAGACCTGCTGCACGGTGAACGTGCCGGTGTGCCTGCCGGCCTGCTGCCAGGGCTGCCCCTGCGAGACCTCGCGGTGCACGCTCTTCGGCTGCGGCCAGGTGCGCTACGACTACGCCTGCGGCTGCTCCGTGATCGTGCGGTTCCAGAAGCACGGCGACATTCTGGTCACGTATGTCGGCTTCTAAGCCGTGGTAATGCAGGCTTCAGCCTGTCATCAGACCTGACGTCCAATCGACCCGGCCGGGAGGCGACTTCCGGCCGGGTTTTTTCTTTTTCCGCGGCCGCTGTAACGGATCGACGGCGGCCGCGTTTTCCTGGCAGACGGATCGGCCGGCCTTTCGGTATGAAAGCCGACTGCCCGCACGACGCCAGGAGCGAAAACCATGTCGGCCAGCGGCGATCCCCACGGCTGGGTCCTGGAGGCCGTCGACCTCTATGAGCTCCCGCTGCAACGCTACGCCCGCCGGCTGCTCGGCGATTTCGACCTCGCCGCCGATGCCGTGCAGCATGCATTCGTGAAGCTCTGCGAGCAATCGCAGGCCACGCTCGAGGGCCGCGTGGCCCCGTGGCTGTTCCGCGTGTGTCGCAACCGGGCCCTCGACCACCTGCGCCACTCCGGCCGTGAGCCGACCCTCGACGACTGCGACACACGGCCCGCGGCCAGGGGCATGGACCCCGCAGGTGACCCCGCCCAGGCCGTCGAGCAGAGCGACCTGGCGGCACGGCTGCGGGAACTGCTCGCTGGCCTGCCCGCCCCGCAGCGCGAGGCGATCGACCTGTGGTGCGAAGGATTCACGCACCGGCAGATCGCCGAGATCACCAGCCGCACGGAGGGGAACGTGCGCGTCCTCGTCCACCGCGGGCTCACCGCCCTCCGCACCCATCCACTCGTGCGGCCGCTGATTGCCGCCGATGCCGCCGCCCCGATCACGACTGTGAGGCACTCATGAACGACCACAACCGGATCGTTGCCGGCCATGGAATCGGCGACACACCGCCCACGATCACCGACCGCGAACTCCTCGAAGCCCGGATCACGGCACATGCGCTGGGGGAACTCGACGCCACGGAGGCCGCCGAGATCGAGCGGCTCCTCGCCGATCCCTCCCAGGGCGATGCCCGGCGGCAGGCGGAGGAGGTGCGTCGTGTGGCCGCGGCCCTCAAGTCCGACGCCGCGGAGGCGGGCGGCATACGATCGGCGGATCTCCGCCGGGCCGTCGTGGCGGCCGTGACCGCTCCCCGGCCGACGTGGCCCGTGGACATGCCGGAGACGATCGTTCCTCCGGTGGCACCTGTTCGCACCTTTCCGCCTGTCGCGCCGACGGCACGGCGGTCGTCGTGGGGGATGCTCGCGACGCTCGGTAGCCTGGCGGCGGCGATGCTCGTGGCGGTGACGCTGTATTTCGTGCAGCACGCGGAGCTGAAGCCGGCGCAGGGGCGACGGCAGGTGGCCCCGGCTCCCGCCGCGGATGCTCGCGACGCGCTCGTGGCAGCCGCGCCCCCCAGAATGCCCAGTCCGGATCTGTCCGCCCTGCCGGCGCCGGCCGCGCGGGCGGTTGCCCCGGGCGATTCATTCGCAGGAAGTGCGAGCGAAGCTCGCGCGCCGCGTGGCGTCGTCGGCCTGCCTGCTCCGCGTTGTGCACTCGACCGTGACCTTGTGGAAGGGGCGACGCGCGGCGAGGGCTACGCGGTGGTCGCCGAGAGCCGGTTCGTCGCGCCCCGCGAGCAGCCGCTGTCCACGTTCTCGATCGACGTCGACACCGCGTCATACGCCAACGTGCGGCGATTCCTGGCCGGGGGCCGGCTGCCGCCCCGCGACGCCGTGCGGATCGAGGAACTCGTCAACTACTTCCGCTACGCCTACCCGCAACCGGCGGGCGACGTGCCGTTTTCCGTGACGGTCGACGCGGCCGAGTGCCCCTGGAGGCCGGGCCACCGGCTCGTGCGGATCGGCCTGCAGGGCCGCGACATCGACCGCCGGGCGCGGCCCGCAGGCAACCTCGTGTTTCTGGTCGACGTCTCCGGCTCGATGCAGGCCCCGAACAAGCTCGCGCTCGTGAAGCAGGCCCTCGCGATGCTCGTGGACGAGCTCACGGAAAATGACCGCGTGTCGATCGTGACGTATGCCGGCAACGCGGGCCTCGCCCTGCCGCCCACCACGGGCGACCGGAAGCAGGCGATCCGCGCCGCGATCGAGGCGCTCCAGGCGGGCGGCTCCACGCACGGCAGCGCCGGCATCGCGCTCGCCTACGAGCAGGCCCGTGAGCACTTCATTCCGGGCGGCTCCAACCGGGTGATTCTCGCGACCGACGGCGACCTCAACGTGGGCGTCACGAGCACGGAGGCCCTCGTCGACCTCATCAAGCAGGAGGCCCGGGCGGGCGTGTTCCTCACGGTGCTCGGGTTTGGCGAGGGGAATCTGCAGGACGACAAGATGGAGGCCCTCGCTGACAACGGCAACGGCGTGTACGCCTACATCGACGGTGTCCGCGAGGCACGAAAGGTGCTCGTCGAGCAGCTCACCGGGAGCACGATCACGATCGCGAAGGACGTGAAGATCCAGGTGGAGTTCAACCCGGCCCAGGTCGCATCGTATCGGCTGCTGGGCTACGAGAATCGTGCCCTCGCCGCCCGTGACTTTCGCGACGACGCGAAGGACGCCGGTGAGATCGGGGCTGGCCACGCGGTGACGGCCCTCTACGAGATCGCGCTCGTCGGCGAAGAGACGGACGATCCCGGTGTCGAGCCGCTCAAGTATCAGCCGCGCACGGAGGCGGAGGCTACGGCCTCGAAGCCGGCGGCCGTCGATCCGGCCGCGAGCCGCGAACTCCTCACCGTGAAGCTGCGGTGGAAGCGGCCTGATGCCGACGTGAGCACTGGTCTCGAGGTGGCTCTCGCCGACCGCGGCCCCGCGTTCGACGCGGCCCCGGCCGACCTCCGGTTCGCCGCAGCGGTGGCGGCTTTCGGCATGATCCTCCGCGGGAGCGGCGAGCGGGGGGATGCCACGCTCCCGCTCGTGGCACGGATCGCGGGCAACGCGCTCGGGCCCGACGAGGGGGGCTACCGGGCCGAGTTTCTCGACCTCGTACGCCGGGCCGAAAGCCTGCGGCAGTGACGCCGTAATCGGAAAAAACCAAAGAATCGATACAGCCTCGCCGATAGATACCCCCCTAGCGAGGTATCTTCATGAGATCATGGGACAGCGTTCGATGCGACGACGGGGCCGGGGCAGGTCGCCGCCGCGGGATCCCGCCGCGAATCTTCGTTGACTGCACGCAGACGCTGGCGCGGCCGGTGAGCACCGGTATTCCACGGGTGGTGCGCAGCATCGTGCGGCTGGGTGCCGGCGTCGCAGCGGCGCGAGGCGCCGCGCTCGTGCCCGTGCGGTTCCAGTGGGGGCGGTTCGTGCCGGTGCCCGTCGGTCCGGAGGGGCTTCTCCGGCCGACGGCTCCGGAGCACCCGCTCGTGCGGCGGCTCCGCAAACTCTTCGTGCCGCGCACGCTCGTCCGCGCGGCAGGTCGCGTCGCAACGCGGCTCCGCGGCCACGCGCCGGCGAGCCCCGAGATCGCGTTCGGGCCCCGCGACGTGCTGCTGCTGCCCGACTCCTCGTGGGGCGAGGAGTTCTGGGGGGCGATCGACCGGGCCCGTGCGGCGGGCACGCGGCTGGGCGTGGTGCAGCACGACTTCATCCCGCTCCGCCATCCTGAACTCGTGCCTCCGAAAAGCACCGCCGTCTTCCAGCACTGGATGCAGGCCACGCTCATGCGAGCCGACTTCGTGCTCACCGTGTCGGAGACCGTCGCCCGCGAGACCCGCGCCGAGCTTCTCGCGCTCGGCCGCGCCGACGTCGCGAAACGGCACGTGACGGTGTTTCGCAACGGGTCGGACTTCTGCGGCGTTCGCACGCCGCGGATGGCCAGGTCGCCCGTGCGCAGGGCGCTGAGGCGGTTCCTGGCCGCCGACGCCACCGCCCCGTTCCTCACCGTCGGCACCATCGAGCCGCGCAAAAACCAGGCCCTGCTCGTCGAGGCATTCAGGAGGCTGCATGCGGTGGACCCGACGGCACGGCTGCTCGTGCTGGGCATGACCGGTTGGAAGGGGCAGGCCGTCGCCGCAGCCATGCGGCACCACCCGGCGTGGGGAACCGGAATCCTCCACATCGCCGACGCGAGCGACGCAGAATTGCTGCATGCCTACCACCACGCCCGGGCCCTCGTCTTTCCGTCGCTGGCGGAGGGCTACGGCCTGCCGATCGTGGAGGCGCTCGCCGCCGGCCTGCCGGTGTTCGCGTCCGACATTCCGGTGCACCGGGAGGTGGGAGGCAGGCACTGCACCTACTTCGATCCCCACTGCCCCGACGACCTCACCGCCCGGCTTAGCGACTTCTGTCGTCACGGTTCGCGTGGCAGAGTCCGGATCCGGCCCGATCGCCTGCCCTCGTGGGCGGACGCCGCCGGACGGATCGTGGCCACGGCCCTGGCCCACGTCGATCCAGGCTCCGCGGCCCACGTTTCCGTGGCCCGCCTCCGGCTCGCGGGTTGAAGGCGCCGGGCGGGAGTGTCTCTCTGGAAAAACCCAGGAAAACGCCGGCAGCGTGCGGCCGAGGGTCGCTTATTTGCCTCGCCTGGCCGGTGCCTGAATGGTTGCCTCGTCGCGCTCGTCGTGAACGCGGTTGTCGCCTGCACGGAAGCTTCGTCCCACAGCTTCCGTGAGGCCCATCCATGGTTACCCTGTCGATCCTGGTGCGTCGTGCGCAGCGTTTAGGCGGTGTCTTCGTTCCGGCCGTCGTGTTGTGCGGCATGCTGGCCGCGGGCCGGCCGGCGGCTGCGGTCCCGTCCTTTTATTTCCAGGCCACGACCGGCACGACCATGCAGCAGGAGGTGATCGGCGATCCGGGCGGATCGAGTTTCACCCTCGCCAACGGCTGGCCGGCCGGCCAGGGGCTGCCCACGGCGCTCGGCGGCTGGCCGACGCCAGCAGCAGGTTTTGCGCCCGACGTGAGTTTCGCCAACAACCTCGGCATCTCCGGCTACCACACGGCGAACCTCTATCTGTCGGAACCGGCGCTCGTGCAGTTCGAGTTCCTCGGCAGGGGCAACGCCGTCTACCAGAATCAGTTCCTGGTGAACGGAACGGTCGTGTACGACACGACCACCGCCTCCACCAACGGGCCGAATCCGACCGGTCAGTATCTCTTCAACGCGGGCCTCGTGCCCTTCTCCTACATCGCCAACCTGACGAACCAGGGAGGCACGGGGATTTTCCTGATCCCAAACGGCTCGAACACGTCGAACCCCGCGGCCGGAGCCGCGTTTTTCCTCGGCTTTGATCCCTACACGTCGGGCACGACGTTCATCACCAGCGGCACGGGCTCGGTCTACATCGGGCTCAGCGACCGGCCGGAAGTGGTGCCGGACCACGACTTCCAGGATCTCACCGTGAAGGTGTCGATCGTGGGCGTGCCGGAACCGGGCACGCTCGTGCTGGCCGTGCTCGGCATGGGCGGGGCGGCGCTGGCAGCGCGCCGACGCTACGCCCCCTGGGCGGCGAGCCAGCGTTCGGCGTCGAGGGCCGACATGCAGCCGGTGCCGGCGGCCGAGATCGCC
>JBJSZP010000294.1:0-5692 GCA_046090365.1 Planctomycetia bacterium | reverse complement strand
CGCTCACTGCGCCCATCCCTGGGCTTCGTTCGCTCGGAGTCACAGGCGCTGCGCCATCCATGGCTCCGCTGGTGACTCACGCCGGCTCAATGGTAGGGGCAACCCCTCGCCTCCCCTTTCCAGTTGAGGAGGCTTCGGGCTCCCCATGTCCTGGAGCAGGCGTATGTAGGCAAGCGCAGCCATGGATGGCGCAGCGCAGCCGGAGTCGAGTGAACGGAGGCCTGGAGGGCCGCAGTGAACGTCCGGCGACGGGATACGGGGAGCCCGAAGCCGGTGCGCATTGAGCAGAGACAGGCTGAAGCCTGTCTTACGTGGTCAGGCGGCGGCGGAGCGGGCGAGCACGGCGGAGGTGGCGGCGATGACGCTGTCGACGTCGATCGCGTCCATGGCCACGCGATCGGTCTTGCGGTCCGCCCAGGCGGGGCGGAGGGAGACCGGCGGCTCGACGGTGCGGTGGCCGGGACCGTAGGGTCCGTTGCGCTTCGCCGGCACCGGGCCAAAGAGGCCGACGCAGGGCGTGCCCATCGCCGCGGCGAGGTGCAGGGGGCCGGTGTCGCTCGAGATGAACACCTGCGCGAGCCGGCAGAGCTCGCCCAGATCCTGGAGCGTCGTCGGGGGGGCCATGCGGGCCGCGCCGGCGCTCGTGGCCACGATCCGCTCGGCGGCCGCGCGCTCGGCGTCGCCGCCCCACACGACGACCGACGGCACGCCGCGCCGGTCGAGCTCGCGGGCGACTGCGGCGAACCGCTCGGCGGGCCAGATCTTCGAGGGCCAGCCGGCGCCCGGATTGATGAGCGCGGGCGGCCGCGGCAGGCGCAGCGTGGCGAGCCACTCGTGCATCCTCAGGCGGCTGACCGGCCAGCGTGGCATGTCGAAGGCGGCGCGATCGGTCTCGATGCCGAGCGGGGAGAGAAGGCGGAGGTTGCGGTCGACGATGTGTGGCTCCGTCGCCTCGACGGCGTGCGTGTAGAACCGCCAGGCCTGCTCGCGCGACTCCGGCGCCGCGTGGCCGATCCGCAGGCGGGCGCCGGAGAGCCACGTGGGCAGGCCGCTCTTGAGCAGGCCCTGGAGGTCGATGGCCACGTCGGGCGCGAAGTCGCGCAGCTGGCGGCGCAGCCCGCGGATCGCCGCGAACGACTTCAGCCAGCCGCGGGGCAGGCGGAAGAGATGATCGATCGCGGGATGGCCCGCGAGCACGTCGCCCGCGCGGCCCTCCACGACCCAGCCGATCCGCGCCCGAGGAAACGCCCGCTTGAGCGCGACGGCCGTGGGCACGCCATGGAGCACGTCGCCGATGGCCGAGAGCTTGACGACGACGATGGACTGCGGGGCAGGCATGGGGGCGGGATTTTTCGCGTTGCCGGCCCGCAGGGCAAGAGCAGTTTGGGATCCGGAATCCCGGCTCACACGATTCAAACCGGCCGCTCACATCTCGGAGCGGGACAGTTCGCAGAGCGTGATCCCGGCCACCGTCTGCGGGCAGCTCCACACCAGGAAGAAATGGGCCTCGCGCACGAGCCGCTCCGCCGGGTGGCCGGCGACGAATCCCGCCCCCTTCGTGGCCGTGAGCGCCGCCTGGGCCGCCCGCACCACGAGGCCATTGGCGTCGGCCCGGATGCGGTCGCGGTCTGCGGGGGCTGCGTCCGTGGCAGCCCGCCGCAGCCGGGCCTCGAGGTCCACGGCCTCGGCCTCGAGGGCGGCCACGACGGGCCCGAGGGCGGAGCGGCCGCCGGCCTCGCGGCCGAGCAGGCCGAGCGCCGCGCGGGTGCTCCCGAGGGCGAGCGCCGTCGTTGCGAGCCCGCCGGTTTTCACGCCGCCGCTCGGCTCCGGCACGATCACGTCGGCCGGCTCGACGCCCCTGAAGGTGACGCTCGACGTGCGGCTGCCGGAGAGCGCGAGCAGCCGCATCGGCGGCGCGATCCCGAGCCCGACGGCATCCGTCGGCACCACGAAGAAGCGTTGCTCGCCGGCCTCATCGACCGCGCCGGTGACGATCGTGTCGCTCGAGTCGGCGCCCGTCACCCAGGGGCAGAGGCCGTCGAGCCGCCAGCCGTCGGCCAGGCGGGTGGCAACGAGCGCGGGCCTGCCGAGATGGCGCCGGCTCGTCGAGAGCTGCGCGATGCCGACGGTGGTGGTGGCACTGCCGCGGGCGAGCGCGGGGAGCCGAGACTGGCGCACGGCCTCGGGGCCGCCGGCGATGATTCGGACGCCGCTGGCCCACTGCGTGAGCGCGAGGGCGGTGGTCAGGCATCGCTCCGCGATCGCGACCAAGGCCTCGAGGAGTGCGACCTCCGGGGCGCCCGTGCCGCCGGAGGCCGCGGGGATGAAGCCCGCGAGCAGGCGCGACTCGGCGAGCCGGGAAAACGCGCCGCTTCGCCACGGCCCCGCCTCCGCCGTGCGGTCCGCCAGTTCGGCGAGGCTCGCGCACAGCGTGGAAAGCGCCTGCGGATCGGGATGCGCGAGGTGGGGGGAGAACACCACCACATTATGTGCCCGACCGGTCGGGGGTCGAAGGGACGCGGGGCGATCGGTATACTTCCGCATCTTCTGGCCACAGGTCCCACCATCTCCACATCACGCCCGGAGGAGCAGCCATGAGCCAGGCCGAGGAAGAACTCTCGACGCGGCCGATTTCCCGCAACGGGGCGACGACCGTCCCCCACCTCGCCCCGCCCCGCCTCGACGAGCTCTCGCCGCAGAATCTCTACGACAAGTGCATGGCCCTCGCCAGGAATCTCTGGTGGAGCTGGCATCCTGAGGTCACGAATCTGTTTCGGGAGCTCGACCCGATCCGCTGGCGGCAGCTCGACCACAACCCCATCGCGCTCCTGGCCGAGTTCACCCCCGAGCGGCTCGAGGCCCGCGCGGCCGAGCTCGTGCTCTACAGCCGGATCAACCAGGCCTACCGCCGGCTCAAGGAATACCTCGCGGCCGGGAACACCTGGAGCGACGTGAACGCGGGCGTGCTCGGCTCGAAGCCGGTGGTCTATTTCTCGGCGGAGTTCGGCATCCACGAGTCGGTGCCGATCTACTCCGGAGGCCTCGGCGTGCTCTCCGGCGACCACATCAAGAGCGCCAGTGGCCTCGGCATCCCGCTCGTCGCCGTGGGACTGTTCTACGACCAGGGCTACTTCAAGCAGCAGCTCGACATCGACGGCTACCAGCACGAGGAGTATCTGCAGTCGCGGGTGGAGGTGCTGCCCGTCGAGCCGGCGATCGGCGCCGATGGCACGCCCGTGCTGGTGCAGGTCGACACGCGGTCGGGCCCGATCTACGCCCAGGTGTGGAAGATGGCGGTGGGCCGCGTGAGCCTCTACCTGCTGGACTGCAACGTGGAGGGCAACAGCCCCGAAGACCGCAAGCTCACGAGCCGGCTCTACGGCGGCGACACGCGCACGCGCATCCGCCAGGAGATCGTGCTCGGGATCGGCGGCGTGCGGGCGATCCGCGCCCTGGGAATCGTGCCCGGTGTGTATCACTTGAACGAGGGGCACTCCGTGTTCGCCGCGCTCGAGGCGGTGCGCGGCCGGATGGACCGCGACGGCTATCCGCTCGACGACGCCATGCGGCGGGTCTCGCGGCAGACCGTGTTCACCACGCACACGCCCGTGCCCGCCGGCCACGACCGGTTCGACAACGCCCTCATGGAGGAGCACCTCGGGCCGATGCGCGACGCCCTCGGGATCTCGCACGACCACCTCATGAGCCTGGGCCGCGTCGATCCTTCCAACCACTCCGAGCCCTTCTGCATGACCGTGCTCGGGCTGAAGATGTCGCGCCGGGCCAATGCCGTGAGCGCCCTCCACGGCCACGTCAGCCGACGGATGTGGAACGGCCTCTGGCCGGGCCGCGTCGAGGAGGAGGTGCCGATCGGGCACATCACCAACGGCGTGCACGTGCCGAGCTGGCTCTCCTGGCAGATGCTCCAGCTGTACGACCGGCTCTTCCCGGCCAACTGGTTTCGCCGCATGGGCGAGCCCGACGTGTGGCAGAAGATCTACGACTGCGACCCGGGCGAACTGTGGGAGACGCACTATGCCCTCAAGAACCTGCTGCTCCAGTTTGTGCGCCGCCGCGTGAGCCGGCAGTGTCGGCGGCGGGGCGAGTGCGACGAGGCGGTGGAGCTCGCCCGCACGGTGCTCGACCCGAACATCCTCACGATCGGCTTCGCCCGCCGGTTCGCCACCTACAAGCGGGCCGACCTCGTGCTCAACGACCTCGACCGCCTGTTCGGGCTGATCAGCGACCGCGATCGGCCGATCCAGATCATCTTCGCCGGCAAGGCCCACCCGGCCGACGAGCCGGGCAAGGCCCTGATCCGCAAGATCGCCAACCTGCGGCACGACCCGCGCACCAGCGGCCGGATCGTGTTCGTGGAGGACTACGACATCAACGTCTGCCGCCACCTGATCCAGGGCGTCGACGTGTGGCTCAACAACCCGCGGCGGCCGCTCGAGGCGTCCGGCACGAGCGGGCAGAAGGTGGTCTACAACGGCGGCCTCAACTGCTCGATCCTCGACGGCTGGTGGGCCGAGGCCTACGACGGTCGCAACGGCTTCGCGATCGGCCGTGGCGAGACGCACGCCAACGACGCGATCACCGACCGCCGCGACTACGAGGCGCTCTACAGGGTGCTCGAGGACGAGGTGATCCCGCTGTTCTACGACCGCGACGCCGACGGCCTGCCGCGGCAGTGGATCCGGATGATGAAGAACTCGATCAGCTCGCTGGCGTGGCGGTTCAGCTCGCACCGCATGGTGATGGACTACGCGCGGGCCTGCTACGTGCCGGCCGCCGGCGGCGTGTCGTGCGACATGAACAACCGCTAGAACGGCATCCGCCATGCGCGACGAGCGAGCGTTCGGCATGACGCCCGACGCCGGTCGGTGGGGATTCATCCTCGTCGGCCTGGCGATGAACCTCTGCCTCGGCGCCGTCTACGCCTACAGCATCTTCAAGCCCGCCGTGGAGAAGGTGTATCGCGCGAATGCCTTCCAGGGGAACCTGCCCTTCATGGCGTTCCTGTTCTGCTTCGCCGTGACGATGTTTTTCGGCGGCCGGATCATGGAGCGGACCGGGCCACGGCTGCTGGCCCTGGGGGGCGGCCTGATCGTGGGCCTCGGCTGGGTCCTGTCGAGCCTCGCGACCTCGGTTTGGATGCTCGTGCTCACCTACGGCGTGATCGCCGGCTCCGGCGTGGGGCTCGTCTACGGCTGCCCGGTGGCGATGGGCGCACGATGGTTTCCCGATCGCAAGGGGCTCGCCGTCGGCCTGATGCTCGCGGGGTTCGGCGGGTCGGCGCTGATCACCGGGCGGATCGCAAGCCACCTGCTCGGCGACATCAAGGCGCTGCCCGTCGAGCAGCTCGCCGTCTCCCTGCCGCGGACGTTCCTCCTCTTCGGCTTGGCCTTCGCCGCCCTGCTCGCGCTCCTCGCGCTGCCGTTGCGGTTTCCGGCCGCCGGGTGGCGGCCGCGCGGATGGCAGCCGGCGGCGGCCGCCGCCGCGGCCCATGACCTCGACGGCCCGCGGATGCTCAGGACCTCCGCGTTCTGGGGTCTGTTCGTCTGCTACACGATCGGCTGCCTCGCCGGGCTGATGGCGATCGGGATCTCCAAGCCGGTGGGCAGCGACGTGATTAAGATCGCGTCGGAAACGGCCACGTCGCTCGTCGGCATCTTCGCCCTGTTCAACG
>JBJSZP010000293.1:0-3304 GCA_046090365.1 Planctomycetia bacterium | reverse complement strand
CCCTCTTCATGATTGAGTTGAGGAGGCTTCGGGCTCCCCGTGTCCTGGAGCAGGCGTATGCAGGCAAGCGCAGCCATGGATGGCGCAGCGCAGCCGGAGTCGAGTGAGCGGAGGCCTGGAGGGCCGCAGTGAACGTCCGGCGACGGGATACGGGGAGCCCGAAGCCGGCGCGTATTCAACAACGCATGACAGGCTGAAGCCTGTCCTACGGGGTGGTGCCGAGGCTCATGAGGAGTTCGCCCATTTCGCCGGCGGCGTGGGTGTTGCCCTGGCGACGTGCCTCCTCGATGCCCTCGCGGAGGGCGCGGCGGGCTTCCTCGATGCGGCCGAGGGCCACGAGCTGGCGGCCGGCCATGTGGAAGGCGGGCACGTAGGCGGGCGTCTCGCGGGCGAGTGTTTCGAGGATCTCGAGGCTCGCGTCGGCCTCGCCGGCCGACTCCATTTCCAGGGCCAGGCTGTAGCGCAGGAACACGTCGCCCGGATCGTCGCGGAGCATGGCCTCGATCTTCGCGCGGCGGCTGTTGCCCGTGTCGTTCGTGCCGGTCATGGGGAGGCCTCCGAGAGTTCGGCGGGGTTGACGAGGAGCACGCGGCGTTCGGCGCCGCCGCCGGAGATCGCGATCGCCCGCTCCGAGAGGCAGGTGACCGACAGCGGGCTCGGCAGGGCGGCGACGGCGACGGGCTTCGCCACCTGGCGGCCCCGTTCGAGCGCCGCGTCGATCCGCCACAGGCCGGCGGGGCCCGTGGGGGTGCCGTCGCCGTCGGCCGCGACCCACAGCGTGCCCGTGCCGCGGCAGAAGGCGGCGTCGCGGATTCCCGTCAGGCCGACGTCGAGATCGAGCAGCCGCTCGCGGCCGGCGTTGTCGAAGAACGTGAGCAGCGTGCCGGCGGGGGCCGCGGGCCGGGAGAACAGCACCCATTCGTCGACCGGGCTCGATGCTGCGGCGAGCAGTCCGCTCGGCGGCACCGGCGCGGGGCACATGCGGGTCGAGAAGGCGCCGAGACGGGCGCCCGCGATCGGGGCCCGCACGACCGGCGGCAGCGGCGCGGGCAGGCCCGCGACGGCGAGCCAGTCGCGCGTGTCGCTCACGAACACGTCGGCCGCCGCCGGTGCATCGGACCCCTCGCCGAGCGGCAGCGACTGCAGGAGCGTGGGCGGCGTGGCGGCGTCGCCGCGGGGCCCGAGGCGAAACGCGAGGAGCGACCACGCGGGCCCCGCCTGGGCGACGACGGCCAGCGTGTTCGAGTCGATGCAGGCGATGGCCACGGGCCGCACCTGGGCCGCAGCCGCCGTGTCGAGGTCGGTGGGGCCGACGACTCGCCATCGCTTCGCCAGGGCGAACGGGTCGACGGCGGTCACCATGCGGGCGGGTTCGTCGAGGATGTAGAGCGTCTGCCCGGTGGCAGGCGCGGCGAGCCGGCCCGCGCCCGGGACGTCGGCCACGATCGTGGCGACCTGATCGGCGCGGGCGATGCCGGCCACGAGGCACGTCGCGAGGATCGCCGCGAACCATGCCCGGATCGTCATCGGCTCACCTGCCTGTCGGCGCCGGCAGCCCATGGGCCTGTTCCCACGCCGCGATCGCGTCGATGTGCTTGAGCGACAGACCGATGTTGTCGAGGCCCTCGAGCAGGCACGTCTTGCGGAACGGGTCGATCTCGAAGGTGCGCGTGAAGCCCGCGTCGTCGGCCACCGTCTGCGCCTTGAGATCGACCGACAGCCGATACGGGCGGCCGGCCTTGTGGGCCGCGGCGGCCCGCTGGAAAAGCTCGTCCACGGCCTGCTCGTCGAGGCGGATCGGGAGCATCCCGTTCTGGAAGCAGTTGGAGAAGAAGATGTCGGCGAACGTGGGGGCGATCACCACGCGGAAGCCGTAGTCGGCCAGCGCCCACGGAGCGTGCTCGCGGCTCGATCCACAGCCGAAGTTGCGCCGCGCGAGGAGGATGCCCGCGCCGGCCTGCTCCGGGCGGTTGAGTTCGAACGCCGGGTCGGGCGTGCCGTCGGGACGAAACCGCCAGTCGAAGAACAGGAACTGCCCGAAGCCGGTCCGCTCGATCCGCTTGAGGAACTGCTTGGGGATGATCTGGTCGGTGTCGACGTTGGCCCGGTCGAGTGCGGCCACGACACCGGTGAAGGACACGAACGGTTCCATGCACGAATCCCGGAGGGCTAGCGGTAGTTCCAGCGGCGGATGTCGACGAAGTGGCCGGTGACGGCGGCCGCCGCGGCCATGGCGGGCGACACGAGGTGCGTGCGGCCCCCCTTGCCCTGCCGGCCCTCGAAGTTGCGATTGCTCGTGGAGGCGCACCGCTGGCCGGGGGAGAGCGTGTCGGGATTCATGCCCAGGCACATGCTGCATCCCGCCTCGCGCCACTCGAAGCCGGCCTCGCGGAACACGCGGTCGAGCCCCTCCTCCTCGGCCTGCCGCTTCACGCGGCCGCTGCCGGGCACGACCATCGCATGCACCGACGGTGCCACGCGATAGCCCTGGGCGACGCGGGCCGCCGCCCGCAGGTCTTCGATGCGGCTGTTCGTGCACGACCCGATGAACACGCGGTCGAGCGGGAGGTCGACGATCTTCGTGCCCGAGGCGAGGCCCATGTACTCGAGGGCCCGGGCCGCCGAATCCCGGTCGCTCGCATCCGCGAAGGCCGCCGGGTCGGGCACAGCGGCGTCGACGCCCACGACCTGCGCCGGATTGGTGCCCCAGGTGACCTGCGGCACGACGTCGGCCGCCGCATACACCTCGACACGGTCGTAGACGGCGCCTGCGTCGCCGGGCAGCGTCTGCCAGCGGGCCACGGCACGCTCGAAATCCCGCGGCGCGAAGTCGCGACCCCGCAGGTAGTCGAACGTCTTCTCATCGGGGGCGATCATGCCGGCCCGTGCTCCGGCCTCGATCGACATGTTGCAGACCGTCATCCGCTCCTCCATGCCGAGGCTGCGGATGCACTCGCCGGTGTATTCGATGACGTAGCCCGTGCCCCCCTCCGTCGACAGCCTGCCGATGAGGTACAGCACGAGGTCCTTGGCCGTGACGCCCGGGGCGAGCCGGCCGTCGACCCGCACCTCGAACGACCGCGGCTTCGACTGGCGCAGCGTCTGCGTGGCGAGCACGTGCTCGACCTCGCTCGTGCCGATCCCGAAGGCGAGGGCCCCGAACGCGCCGTGCGTGGCCGTGTGGCTGTCGCCGCACACGATCGTCATGCCCGGCTGCGTGATCCCCAACTCCGGCCCGATCACGTGCACGATCCCCTGGTCGGTGTCGCCCAGGTCGAACAGCCGGATGCCAAACTCCTTGCAA
>JBJSZP010000292.1:0-3768 GCA_046090365.1 Planctomycetia bacterium | reverse complement strand
CTCAACTGGAAAGGGGAGGCTCGGGGCTGCCCATGCCCTCGAGCGGGCTATGGGAGCGAGCGAAGCCATGGATGGCGAAAGCGAAGCGGACATGCAGAGAGCCGAAGCCTGGAGGGCTGAGGCGAACGTCCGGCGAGAGGGCGTGGGCAGTCACGAGCCGGCGCGATTCCAGAGACAGTGCCAGGCTGAAGCCTGTCCCACGGGCCGGATTGAGCGAGTTCGGGAAGAATCGCCGGATAACCGGAGTCAGCCGGTCTTGCGGCGTGGGAGAGGTGGGATGGCCCGCGGCGAGGCTGCCGGATGGGGGATCGAGACGGGCGGCTCGTGGGCGCCGCCAAAGCGGGTGCAGGCGAGGGCGTCGATCACGCGGTTGGCGATCTCGAGCGCCGCGGCGCCGGCCGAGGCGGTCACGAGCGGGGCCCGGCCGGTGCGGATCGCGGTGAGGAAGTCGTCGTGCTCGCAGGCGATGGCGTTGGCCTCGGGCACGGGAAGCGTCTCGATCGGGAGCACGTCGCGGAAGAAGGCGTCCTTGAGCGCGGGGCGGTCGGCCGGGGGGATGGCGGCCGCAACGAAGGTGCCGGCCTGCACCGCGGGCGACGGCGACATCACCGCGACCGTCTTGGCGTTGAAGTCGACCGTCGCGAGGGCCGTGGGCGACCACAGCGACATCGTCCGCTGCAGCACGGGATTGATCCGCGAGGCGGTGAGGTCGGCCACGAGGCCCGAGGCGAACACGAGCCGCGCCTTGACGAGGTCTTCGTGGCCTCCCGTGGCGACCATGCCGTGGGCCTCCACGTGCTCGAGCCGGCCGGGCTCGAGGGAGAGCACGAGGTCGATGTCGTGGATCATGAGGTCGTGGATCACGCCGACGTCGAGCGAGCGAAACGTGAACGGCGCGCGCCGCGCCGACTCGATGAACGTGGGCCGGCCGACCTGGCGCACGGCAAGCTGCCAGGCGGGGTTGAACCGCTCCACGTGGCCGACGGCCACGATGCGGCCGTGCCGGCGGGCGGTGGTGACGATCGCCCGCGCGTCTTCGACGGTGGCCGCGATCGGCTTCTCGACGAGCAGGTCGATGCCCGCATCGAGGAGCGGCAGCGCGACGGCGGCGTGGAGCCCCGTGGGGGCGGCGACCACGGCGGCATCGACGCGGCCCACGAGGTCGAGCGGGTCGCAACAGGCGGCGCAGTCGTGGATCTCGGCGACGCGCCGCGCCGCCTCGCCGCTCGGATCGACGACGGCCACGAGCTCGGCATCGTCGCGGCCGGCGAGCAGCCGGGCGTGGATCGTGCCCAGGTGTCCGCAGCCCACCACCGCCACCTTGAGTTTGGTCATGCAGCCCTCCGATGTTCGCGGGCGCGGCCGTGCCGCCCCTCGTGCTGATGCGTGAGAAAGTCGAGCAGTTCGCCGACGGCCGGCACGAGCATCCCCTGCGACTGCAGGATCTCGCGGGCCGACGTCAGGCCCACCTTGGCCCGGTAGACGAGGCGATACGCCTCGGTGATCGCGGCTACCGTGTCGGTGCCGAAGCCGCCCCGCCGCAGTGCCACGACGTTCACGCACCGCGGCCGGGCCGGCATCCCCTCGCAGAGCATGAAGGGCGGAATGTCGTGGAGCACGCGCGACAGCCCCGCCACGAACGACCAGCTGCCGATCGTGGCCCAGTGGTGCACCGCCACCGCCCCGGAGAGCGAGGCGTGCGACTGCACCCGCACGTGGCCGCCGAGCAGCGTGCCGTTGGCGATGATCACGTGGTCGCCGATCCGGCAGTCGTGGGCCACGTGGCAGTTGGCCATGAGGAAGTTGCCGCTGCCCACCACCGTCTCGCCCTCCTCCTTCTCGGAGGCCCGATTGATCGTCACGCCCTCGCGGATCACGTTGTCGTCGCCGATCACGACCCGCGTCGGTGTGCCGCGGTAGCTCACGTCCTGCGGCTCGGCGCCGATGACGCAGTTGGGGAAGATCCGGTTGCGGGACCCGATCCGCACGTCGCCGGCGATCGTGACGCCGTTTTCGATCACCGTGCCCGCGCCGATCACGGCCCCGGAGGAGATCACGCTGTGGTGCCCGACCCTCACGCCAGGCCCGAGCACGGCCCCGGGCTCGACGACCGCCGTCGCGGCCACGAAGGGCGGCTCCTCGCGCGTCACACCGAGCCGGTGCCGCTGCTGCTCGGTGGAATCGCGGTCGTCGCTCACTCGCAGGCTCCTTCGCCGCTCAGGCCGACACACAGGCTTCCCGCCCGACCGCGGCGGCCGCCAGCCGGCCGGCGAGCGCGGCATTGAGCCGGTGCCCGCTGCGATACGCCCGCACGTGTCCGTGCACGGGCCTTCCGGCGAGCGCCAGGTCGCCGACGAGGTCGAGCACCTTGTGCCGCACGCACTCGTCGGGCCAGCGGAGCGGATTGTCGATGGGACCCTCGGGGCCGAACACCACGAGGTCTTGGAGCGACACATCGAGCCCGAGGCCGGCGGCCCGCAGGCGATCCGCCTCGGCCGTGGTGATGAATGTGCGGGCGGCGGCGAGCTCGCGACGATACGACTCGGGCGTCAACTCGAGCGAAAACTCCTGCCTTCCGATCGGCCCGGCGCCGTAGTCGAGCACGTAGTCGACCGAGAGTCCGGGAAACCGCGGCGGCAGCGCCTCGATCCAGGCGTCGTCGTCGCCCACGCGCACCCGCTCCTGCACCACGATCGGGTCCACGGGGCGGTCGAGCGGCTCGACGCCTGCAGTTTCGAGCGCCTCGACGAAGGCGAGCGCCGACCCGTCGAGCCGCGGCAGCTCCTCCGCCGTGACCGACACGCGGCAGCAGTCCACGCCCAGGGCCGCAAGCGCGCTCAGGAGATGCTCCACCATCTCCACGCGGGCCCCGTCCACCTCGAGATTCGTGCGGGCCGTGGCCTCGACGCGGCTGGCGAGCGTGGCCGGGATCGACACCGGCGGCGCGAGGTCGTCGCGCACGAACACGATGCCCGCCCCCGCCGGAGCCGGGAGGATCTCCACCCGGTTGAGCCGGCCGCTCCAGTAGCCCCGCCCCGTCACGACCACGGCACGGCGCACCGTCTGCTGCGATCGCGAGCGTGGATCGTGGGCCATGTTCACCGTTTACCGCCGGGGCTGACCGGCCTGCGCGGCGACAGCGGGCCCGTTGAGCATCTTGAGGATGTCGGGCGTGATGTCGATGCCAGGCTCGAGGTACACGATCGGCTTGGTGATCCCGCGCAGGATCTGGTTGCGGTCCGAGTTGTCCACGGGCTCGCCGTCGAACCGGTGCACGACCGCGATGCGATGCTCACTGGCGAACTGCTCCACGGCCTTCTCGATCTCCGTGTACACCTGGAGATAGACCTTCGCCTCGCGGTCCATGAAGTCCTTCTTCTGGAGCTGGGCGTTGACGTTGAAGTCGCCCTGGGCCTTGGCGATCTCGGCCTCGAGCTTCTTGTACTCGGGCGTGCCCACGTTGAAGCCCTTGATCTGCTCCATCAGGCCGTTGATCCGGTCGCGCTCGGCCTTGAGGCCGTTTTCGGCGGCCATCACCTCGTCCTTCATCTTGTCCATCGCCGCCTTGAAGCGTGCATGGTTCTTGAAGACGTAGCCCACGTCGATCACAGCCACGTGCGACGCCGGGCCGGCGGCCGCACCTGCGGCCGGAGCCGCCTGGCCGGGAGCCTGGCCGAACGCGGGAACTTCGACGACGGCCATCGCGGCCACACAGAGAACGGCTGCCAGTTGCGACTTCACGGAAAGCACTCCTTGCTTGGTTGACTC
>JBJSZP010000291.1:0-5373 GCA_046090365.1 Planctomycetia bacterium | reverse complement strand
CGCCGCCACGGCGGGGATCCCGCTCGAGATTCGAACCGACCGACATTTCTTTTCATCGCGGGCCGACTTCGCCGCCCATGCAGCGGGCCGCAAGCAGTTGCGGCTCGAATACTTCTATCGACCGCTCCGTGAAAAGTTCGGTGTGCTCATGGACGACGGCGAGCCTGCCGGCGGCCAGTGGAATTTCGATGCCGAAAATCGCGGCGCGTTTCCCAAGACTGGCCCCGGCAAGCTCCCCGCTCCGAAACGATTCGCGCCCGACGCCGTGACGCGGGGCGTGCTCGATCTCGTCATCAAACGCTTCGCCACGCATCCCGGCAGCCTCGACGATTTCGACTGGCCGGTCACGCCGGACGATGCCTGGGCCGCCCTCGACGATTTTGTCGCCAGGCGGCTCGCCAACTTCGGCCGCTACCAAGACGCGATCTGGGCGGGCGAGCCCTGGCTCTACCACGCCCGGCTCTCGCAGGCCCTCAACATGAAATTGATCGATCCGCGCGACGTCGTGGCCGCCGCGGAAAAAGCCTGGCGGAAAGGGAAAGCGCCGCTCGAGGCCGCCGAGGGATTCATCCGCCAGGTGATCGGCTGGCGGGAATATGTCCGCGGCGTCTACTGGCACTTCATGCCCGAATACGAGCGGCGCAACGCCCTCGGGGCCGACGGCGACCTGCCGGGCTTCTACTGGACGGCTGCCACGGAGATGAACTGCCTGCGTGACGCGCTCTCCCAGACGCTCCGCTTCGGCTACGCCCACCACATCCAGCGGCTGATGGTGACGGGGCTGTTCGCGATGCTCATGGGCGTGAGGCCCGAAGAGGTGCATCGCTGGTATCTCGCCGTCTACGTCGACGCCGTGGAGTGGGTGGAGCTCCCCAACACGCTCGGCATGAGCCAGTTCGCCGACGGCGGCGTGATGGCCTCGAAGCCCTACTGTGCGACCGGCGCCTACATCGACCGGATGAGCAACGCCTGCAAGGGCTGCCGCTACAAACCGACGGTCGCTACCGGCCCCGACGCCTGCCCGTTCACCACGCTCTACTGGGACTTCCTCGCCCGCCACGAAAAGCTCCTGCGGAAGAACCAGCGGATGACGATGCAGCTCAAGAACCTCGATCGCAAGCCGGCCGCCGAGCTGCGGGAGATCCGCCGCCAGGCCGACGCGGTCCGCAGCCGGCCGGGATGATGCGACCTACTTGCAACTGGATTGCAGGTGTGGCAGGCTCCAGATCCGCAGCGGCGCATTTCCGCCGCGATCTCCCGGAGGCTTCACCATGTCCCGCGCCCCTGCCGACACCCCCCGCGGCCGCGATCACTCCGCCGCCCCCGACCGCCGCCTGCCAGTGACCGTGCTCTCGGGCTTCCTCGGCGCCGGCAAAACGACGCTCTTGAACCACATCCTCGCCAACCGGGAGGGCCTGCGGGTGGCGGTGATCGTCAACGACATGAGCGAGGTGAACATCGACGCGCAGCTCGTGGCCAATCCGCTCGCGTCGTCGCCGGCCGCACAGCTCAGCCGCACCGAGGAAAAGCTGGTGGAATTCTCCAACGGCTGCATCTGCTGCACGCTGCGCGAGGACCTGCTCGAGGAGGTCGCCCGTCTCGCCCGCGACGGCCGCTTCGAGTATCTGCTCGTCGAGAGCACGGGCATTTCCGAGCCGCTGCCCGTCGCCGAGACGTTTACGTTCACGGATGAGCAGGGGGAAAGCCTGTCGGCGCTCGCCCGCCTCGACACGCTCGTCACGGTCGTCGACGCCCGGAATTTCTTCGACGACTACTGCTCCCGCGACGAACTCCGCGACCGCGGCGTAGGCCTCGACGAAACCGATTCCCGTGATCTCGTGCAGTTGCTCGTCGACCAGGTGGAATTCGCGAACGTGCTCGTGATCAACAAGACCGATCTCGTCGCGACCGAGGATGTCGCCTATCTCGAGGCGATCCTCAGAAAGCTCAACCGCGCCGCCACGATCATCCGGGCTGCGCAGGGCAAGGTGCCGCTGGCGACGGTGCTCGGCACGAATCTGTTCGACATGGAGCATGCTGCGAGCCATCCGGGATGGCTCGCCGAGGCGCCCGGCACGCACGTGCCGGAAACGGAGGAATATGGGCTCTCGAGCCGCGTGTTCCAGGCTCGGCGGCCGCTCCATCCGCAGCGGTTTTGGGACGCCGTCACGGGGCCGGCGTTCAAGGGCGTGATCCGCTCCAAGGGCTTTCTCTGGCTCGCCACGCGGCATGCGTGGGCGGGGATCTGGTCGAGCGCAGGTGTCGTGTCGAGCCTGCAGCCGGGCGGATCCTGGCTCGCGACCGCGCCGCGGGATGAATGGCCGGAGGATCTCGACGCCGATGACATCGAGGCGATGTGGGAGGAGCCGTGGGGCGACAGGCGGCAGGAGCTGGTCGTCATCGGGGCCAAGCTCGCGCCGGATCTGCTCGAGCGGCTGGAGGGCTGCTGCCTCACCGACGCCGAGATGGCCCTCGGCCCCGACGGCTGGCTCGAGTTCGACGATCCGTTCCCCGCCTGGCGGATCACGGACGACGGCGACGACGACACGGTGGTCGAGGACCGCGCGTCGCCGTGACATCGCTCTTCAAGCCGGTTACCACCCGATGGGCAGTCCACCGCAATCGCCCGGGCGCCAACCGACAAAACCGCGAGACGCCGGAGTGATATAGGCCGCTTTCCAGCGACGAAACTACCGCAAAACCGTTTGCTTGACTCTTCAAACGACCGGTGTATTCTGACGCACATGCAACGGCGTTGCAAATATCTGGTTCCCCTCCCTTGACCCATTCCACTCGTCCAGTTCCATCTCACCAAGGAGTTTGCTCATGAAAACACTCGCTCCCCTCGGTCCGATTGCCAGGAGCGGCCTCGCGCTGGCTTGGCTAGGCGGCGCCGCCCTGCTCGGTGTGGCGCCCACCGGCCCGGCGCTGGCGGCTCCGGCTATCTACACCTCCGGCCACGCCGACGTCGGCGTCGGATATCACGACGGCCACCTTGAGCCGCATTGGCACACGCACTCCGGTGCCGTGGTCGATGGCGTGACCACTACGACCGACGGTGAATACGCGCCGGCCGACATGATTGCGCGAACCACATCGACGCGCCTCACGCCCTCGGGAGGCGGCGGCTTGTCGGCGGCGCTCGGCGTCCCCAACGGCACAAAGGTGTGGGTGATGGGCGCGACGACGTACCAGCCGGATGCAGGCTGGGGCGCCGATGAGCTCAACCCCGACGATTGGAACGGGAACATCACAGTCACGTTCAATCCCCTCGCTTCAACATTCCCTAGCGGCGGGGCATTTGCGCTCTATACGACGAATATTGGTGGTACCAGTATCGTGGACACGTTGTTTTCGAGCGTTTCTGCTGGAGCCACGGGGTTCAACAACACGCTTCAACTCACTCCCGGCGGCCACACGCATTTCCAGTGGGCGTTTACCGAGGAGGGTTTTTATGGCCTGAATTTCACCTGGACTGGCGAGCACGTTGTAGATGGACTAAAGACCGCCTCGGCCACGTTTGGCGTGCAGGCCGTGCCCGAGCCGTCGACGGTCGCCATGCTCGCTATGGCGGGCGGGACGGCGGCCATCGCCGCGATCCGTCACCTGCGGCGGGCCGCTTCGACGCGCTCCCGCTAAAACCTGGGTTTTGCAGTCGGGACGGCGGTGATCAGTCGCCGCCGTCCCGGCTCCCCATGGACCACCAAGCTCGGCTATCGATCGCATCCGCCACGAACTCCACGTGGCCATCGGCATGGCAGACATTCACGCCGCCGGCATGTTGGCTGCTCGGCGTCGCAAGATAGTTGCCAGACGCCTCGCCGCCGGTGATGTGGCCATTCCATCCGTTCGGCGGAAAGACGTGCATGTAGGTGTTGGCAACGAGGCTCCAGCCGCTGATCCAGGATCGTCCCAGGTAGGGAGAATAGTTCGGATCGGGCTGCTTCTCAGTGAACGACTGCCAGTTTGAAGTCGTCGTGATGCCGGGGCCGGTCGTGCCGCCCGGGCCGAGCCATCGCCGGCTGAGCCCTCCACCGCAGCCGGAGGACAATGCCGGGGGTAACGTGTCCGGGGCGCTGGCGTCAAAAATCACGCTCGTGATTCGCCGCTCCGCGACGAGCGCCGTCTTGGAGAGGCCGTCGGTGAAGTCTTTGAACTTCAAGCGCTTGGCCTGCCAGTCCCTGCCGTTAACGGAGGCGTCGGGCGTATCGAGCGGAATGGCGCCGTTCTGTCGGGCGAGCCCCGGCGACGGAATGCCCCGGCCCGGAATGCCGTGCGTGAGCATCGGCCAGCCGACGTTGCCCGCATAGCTGCCCGGAGCCGGCTGGGCGGAGCCGAGCAGCTGGGCATGCTCGGATCGCTGCGAATAACTGTCGGACGGGCAGAGGAACGACGGCACGACCGTGGCCGCGGCCCTCGCATTGGGATGCGACGCGGAGATGCGCAGGGCCGAGTTGGTGGGATCGTAGCCGCCCGTGCAGCCGTCCATCATGCCCACGTCGCGGCGGCTTGCGTTAAAGAGCGGGGCGCCTTCGAAGTGCGGCAGGATCTCGAACAGAAAGCTCGTGAAGCCCGGGCCGCAGCCGCCCGCCGTCGGCGCGGCGCCGGTGGTGTGCACCGGCAGGCTGCCGCGGCAGTCCGTGTGGGCGTGGATCGCCAACCCGATCTGCTTGAGATTGTTCGTGCAACTGGTCCGCCGCGCCGACTCGCGGGCCGACTGCACGGCCGGCAGGAGAAGCCCGATCAAGACGCCGATGATCGCGATCACCACGAGCAGTTCGATCAGCGTAAAGCCGCGGGCCGGCCGGCTGGCCACGCTACCCCCCGCCCTCGCAGCCAAGTTGCACCCTGCAGCGCGGGGCTCCACGCAGATCAGGCCCAGGCTCGGAACGTGCATGATGGGGGAGTCTCGTGGCCGCTCGTAGCCGCATCGGGCCCGAGAAAGACCCTGCCATCATGCGCCTCCCTGCAGCTTGATGCAATAAAGATGCAAATCCTTCCGGATCGCCCGCATCCCGCCGGCAATGTCCGCGATTGTCGGCCTCTGGAGGGTGCCCTAGAGTACGGGCTCCCCTCGGAACGGCCACTCCATCCATGTCGCACCAGTCCACACTCCTCGCCACCGGCATCGACGACTACCTCGCCCAGCACGAGCGCAAGGAGCTCCTCCGGTTCATCACCTGCGGGAGCGTCGACGACGGCAAGAGCACGCTCATCGGGCGGCTGTTCTACGAGTCGAAGATGATCTACGAGGACCAGCTGGCCGCCATCAAGAAAGACTCCACCCGCTACGGCACGACGGGCGAGGAGGTCGATCTCGCGCTCTTCACCGACGGCCTCGAAGACGAGCGGCAGCAGGGGATCACGATCGAC
>JBJSZP010000290.1:0-2193 GCA_046090365.1 Planctomycetia bacterium | reverse complement strand
CTGGGAGCTCAAGGGCAAGCATCCGGCGATCTTCGACGATCCCGTCGTGGGCACCGAGGCGCGGAAGTTGCACGGCGACGCACTGCGGATGCTCGACGAGATCGTGCGGTCGGACGCGCTCGTCTCGAAGGCCGCCTACGGCTTCTTCGCGGCGAACTCGACCGGCGACGACATCATCCTGTTCACCGACGAGTCGCGTACGACCGAACTCGGCCGTGTGCACACGCTGCGGCAGCAGTGGGAGCGCAAGGGCCAGGACGCGTTCCACGCCCTCGCGGATTTCGTGGCCCCGGTGGAGAGCGGCCGCAAGGACTACCTCGGCGCCTTCGCCTGCACCGCAGGGCACGGCTGCGACGAACTGTGCCGCAAGTATGACCGCGACCACGACGACTACTCGTCGATCATGGCCAAGGCCGTCGCCGACCGGCTCGCCGAGGCCTGCGCGGAGTGGCTGCACGCCAAGGTCCGCCGGGAGTGGGGCTACGGCAGGCAGGAGCGGCTGTCTTCCGAGGACCTGATCGAGGAGAAGTACCGCGGCATCCGCCCGGCCCCCGGCTACCCGGCCTGTCCGGACCACACGGAAAAGCGGTCGCTGTTCGCCTGGCTGGATGCGGAAAAGGGGGCGGGAATGACGCTTACGGAAAGCTGCGCGATGCTGCCGGCCGCCAGCGTGAGCGGGCTCTACTTCGCCCATCCGGAAAGCCGATACTTCGCGGTGGACCGGATCACGCGGGAGCAGGTCGAGGCCTACGCGGCGCGCAAGGGCATGCCGGTGGCCGAGGTCGAACGCTGGCTGGCCCCGAATCTCGGCTACGACGCCTGAGCCGGTTCGGAGACTGTCGGCGTCCCCGAGCCGGCCTGGGCCTGAGGGGTCATCTGGTGGAACGTCGGCCACGAACACGCCGGATCCTGCTCGGCGACGCGCCGGCGGCGCCCGTCGGCCCGCAGTCGACAGCCCTGCTCGTCGGCCGGTTCCTCGACTCGATCCGCCACGAGCGCGGGCTGTCTGTCAACCCGCAGGCCGCCTACCGCCGCGACCTCGAGCGGTTCACGGAATGGCTCGGCGGCCGCAAGGCCGACCGGCTCGGCGTGCGCGACCTGGGCGACTATTTCGCGAGCCTCGCGAAGCAGGGGCTCGCCCGCGCAAGCATCGCCCGGCAGGCGGCCACGCTGCGCACGTTCTACGCCTTCCTCCAGGTCGAGGGAGTCGTCGCCGAGAGCCCCGCGGCGTTGATCGCCGCCGCCCGGCGCGACGACCACATGCCCGGCACGCTCTCGCCGGAGCAGGTCGACCGGCTGCTCGCCAGCCCCGACGCCGACACGCCCACCGGCCTCCGCGACCAGGCACTCCTCGAGCTCCTCTACGCGACCGGCTGCCGCGCATCGGAGGTCTCGACGCTCCGGCTGGCCGACGCCCGCATCGCCGAGGGCTTCTGCACCTGCCGCGGCAAGGGCGGGAAGGAGCGGGTCGTGCCGCTGGGCCGGCGGGCGAAGAGCGTGCTGCAAAAATGGCTCGACGGCGCCCGCCGCGACTTCGCCGCGCGGGCCGGGTCACGGCCGGAGTGGGTGCTGCTCTCGTCGCGGGGCAACCGGCTCTCCCGGATGAGGATCTGGGAGATCGTGCGGTTCCACGCCGAGCGGGCGGGCGTGCCGGCCGACATCGGCCCCCACACGCTCCGCCACAGTTTCGCCACGCACCTCGTCGCGGGCGGCGTCGACCTCCGCCACGTGCAGGAGATGCTCGGCCACGCGACCATCGCCACCACGCAGCGCTACACCCACGTCGACGCCGGACGCCTCAAGGGCATCCACGGCAAGTTCCACCCACGGGGCTGAGTCCGTCGGGCGTCGATACGCGCTGATGGAGGACAGGCGTCACGCCTATCTCTTCTGATTGCGTGCCGGCTCGTGACTGCCCGGACCCCCTCGCTTGACGTTCGCCTCGGCCCTCCAGGCCTCGGCTCTCTGCGTGTCCGCTTCGCTTTCGCCATCCATGGCTGCGCTCGCTCCCACAGCCCGCTCGGGGGCACGGGCAGCCCCGAGCCTCCTCAACTAAGAAAGGGGAGGCTTCGGGCTCCCCGTGTCCTGGAGCAGGCGTATGTAGGCAAGCGCAGCCATGGATGGCGCAGCGCAGCCGGAGTCGAGTGAACGGAGGCCTGGAGGGCCGCAGTGAACGTCCGGCGACGGGAGACG
>JBJSZP010000289.1:0-5487 GCA_046090365.1 Planctomycetia bacterium | reverse complement strand
AGCCGCAGACGGTGGCCGAAGCGGTCTTCGAGCCGCTTCCGCGCGGCGTCCCAGAGCTGGAAGTAGCCGGAGAGATCGGCATGCACCTCGCCCGGCTTGTAGGGCACGGGCAGCCCGCCACCGGCCGAGACCGTGGTCAGCGAGCGGCCGATCTCCGCGGCCACGCGCTCGAGCGCCCCGGCCACCTCGGCGAGGTGCGCGAGGTCGGTGCCGCTGCCGATGTGCATGTGCAGCCCCGTCACGGCAAGCCCGGCCCATTCGGCGCGGCGGAGCACGTCGGGAATCTCCTCATGCCAGATGCCGTGCTTCGAGCCCTCGCCGCCGGTGTTCGTCTTCTGACTGTGGCCGTGGCCGAAGCCGGGGTTCACGCGGAGCGTGATCGCGGCCCCGGGCACCCGCTCGGCGAGCTGCTCGATCATGTCGGCCGAGCCGCAGTTCACATGGATGCCGAGCTTGGCCACGGCATCGAGGCTCTCCCGGTCGAAGATGTCGGCCGTGTACACGATCGGATGCGCGGGGGGCAGGCCGTCGGGGGATTCCTTGGCGGCGTGCGGGGCATAGCCCGCCGCGAGGGCCCGGTGGATCTCCCCGGTGCTCACGGCGTCGACCATCACCCCCTCGCTCCGCACGAGCGCGAGCACAGCCAGATTCGAGCAGGCCTTCTGGGCGAACCGCACGGTGTCCCAGGCGGCGAGATCCCGGCAGCGGCGGCGGATCATCTCGGCGTCGTACACGTACAGCGGCGTGCCGTGTTCGCGGGCCAGGTCGGCGATGCTCACGCCGGCGATCGAGTGGCGGATCAACGGGCGGTCGGAAGAAATGGTGGCCGTGGTCATGGCGGAAGGGTGGTGGCGGGGCGGGGAGTCTAGCGCGGCACGGGAACCGGGATTGGAAATCCCGGCGGCACGTCGGGCAGCGGGATGCCGCCCGGGCCGACGGGCCGTGGCGGGGCGGCGAGTGCGGCGCCCGCCTGGATCGCGGCCGTGTCGATCGAGAGCCGCGTCGCGAAGCCCCGCTCGATCGGCCGCACGCTCAGGCCGACGAGGCCTGCGTCGGCCTCCGGCGCCGCGGCGTCGCGGTTCGCGGCCGGCCCTGCGCTCGCGACCGTGCCGATGTAGTCGAGGAGCGGGGCGGCCGCCGCCTCGAGGGACGCGATCGGCGCGGCATTGGCAATCGGGCGGCCGCTGGCGGCCAGCGCCGCCTCGGCCCGCGCGGCCACGTCGCCGCCGGCCAGCACGATTGCATACTCCGGCGCCACCGCGAGCGTCAGTTCGACCGACTTTCCGAGCCGGGCGGCGAGCGCTTCATCGGGCACCTCGACGGAGATCCGGTGCAGGTTCGCAGGCCCCGCCTTGCCGGCGTCGAAGGCCGTCTTCACGCCGGCTAGCGCACCGCCTCCCGCCGCGAACGCCTGCTTCACCTGCCGCTCGAGCGCCGCGCCATCCTTCACGCGCACGCCCGCAGTCACGGCGGGCAGCGGCCGCTCCTTCGTGGCGCCGCTCGTGTCGACGGCCAGGGCCGCGTCGATGCCGCCGGCGGAGACCGCGGCCGCGAGCAGGTCGTAGACGAGCCGCGACACCGTGCGCGTGAGCGGATCGTCGGCCTCGCGGGGGAGCGACTGGCCGAGCGCCTCGAGGAACTCGGTCCGCGTGGCTTCGGGAATCGACTGGGCAACGTAGCCCCGCACGGCCGGCCGCTCGCCTCCGGCAAGTGGCGGCGTGCCCACCGTGAGCGTGCCCTGGGCGGCCGCCACGCTCGCCGCCGCGGATGCCGAGCCGGGCTCCGCCACCGCACGGTTCTCCACGAACAGGGCGCCGGCCTCGGGGTCGATCGCGAGGCCGAGGGCGAGCGACTCGGTCTGACGGAGGCCGCCGAGGGCGGCCTTGAGCGCGGCGGGGTCCATCGGCCGGCCCTGCGCGGCCGAGGCCGCGGCGGCCTGGTCGAGCGCCGCCTCGAACTTCTTCCGCACGGCGTCGGTCATCCTGCTGGGAAATGCTTCGATGCCGACGGTGTAGGCCTTCGAGAGGGCCGCGAGGAGCGGCGCGGGATCGGCCGGCGCGAGGCCCCCGGGCGCGATCGTGGCCCAGCCGTCGCGCTCGGTGATCTCGAGCCGTACGCCACTCGGGAGGACGACCTCGCGCGTGTCGCCGTCCTTCCGGGCCGGCCCGATCACCGCCTGCAGCGACGCGAGCAGTTTGTCGAGGTCTTTTACGGGCACGTAGGCCTGTGCAGCGACGTCGGTGCCGTCGCTCGTGACGACGATCCCGAGCGGCCGCTGCACGTCGAGGCCGGCGACACCCTGCCCCTGCGTGGAGAGCATGATCAGCGACTCGACCATGGCCGCCAGGCCGGGGCTCCCGATCTGCCCGCCGAACCATGCGATCTGTTTCTTGAGATCGGCGTAGCTATCGACGGCGGCCACGAGCAGGACCTGACGGTCGGCGGCCCTGCCGAATCCCGCCACCGGGGCGAGGCAGGCGGCGAGCAGCAGGCTGGCGACGAGGCGGCCGTGCATCGACCGGCAGGCGGACAGGCAACGCATTGCGATGTCTCCAGATGTGAGTGGCGAGCCTGGCAGTTTACCAGCGGCATGCAAAAACCTGTATTCTGCCGGCGGTATGCAGCCGATCCCGCCGCGTTTCGCGACCGACCCCGTGCCCGTGCGGCGGCGCATCCGGCCCCAGCTGCTCCTCTATCTCGCCACGGCGGCCACCACGTTCGCCGCGGGCGTGGTCGGCTGGGAACCGGTCGTGCTCGGGATCGACGACGATCTCGCCGGGCAGATCGGCGCGCATTGGCAGCGGGGGCTCGCCTACATGCTGGCCGTGATGGGTGTGCTCAGCGCGCACGAGGCGGGGCACTTCGTGGCGGCGGCGGTGCACCGCATCCCGGCCACGCTGCCCCTGTTCATCCCGATGCCCGTGCTGCTCACCGGCACCCTCGGGGCGGTGATCGGCATGGAGGGCTCGCGGGCCGACCGGCGGCAACTCTTCGACATCGCGATCGCCGGGCCGATCGCCGGGCTCGTGGTGGCCCTGCCGGTGCTGGCCGCGGGCATGCTCCTGGGCACGGCCGCCGACGCGAGCCCGTTTGCGACGCCGCCGGTGGCCGCGTGGATGCAGTCGCGGCTCCGGCCCGATCTCGCGCCGGGTCAGGCCCTCGCTCCAAACGCCCTCCTCATGGCCGGCTGGGTGGGCCTGCTCGTCACCGGGCTCAACATGATCCCCGTGAGCCAGCTCGACGGAGGCCATGTGAGCTACGCCCTCTTCGGCCGCCGGGCCCACTGGCTCGCCCGCGGCATCCTCCTCGCGGCGATCGCGGCGATCGTGGTGCTCGGCCGCTACAACTGGATCGCGATGGTGGTGATCGTCGCGCTCATGGGCACCGACCATCCGCCGATCCGCGAAAGCGGCCGGCCGCTCGGCCTCGCCCGCACGCTGCTCGGCCTTGTCTCACTCCTGATCCCGATCGTGACGTTCATGCCCGAGCCGCTGCTTTTCGAGTGATGATCGAATGCCCCGGGGCAGCGGGGCGACGGACGACACGCGGGCGGTGGGAGGTGGTTTCGTTGACGGGGGATGGCAGGGGGTCATAATTCAGGACGTCGCCTGGCCACCGCCCCATCGGACAAGGAGAGTTTCATGAGCATCGCAGCCAACTCGGCGGCCCAGGCCGCGGTTCCGAATTTCGTGGAGCTCGAGGATCCCGACGTCTGGGCGGCGATCGCCGCGGAGCAGACCCGCCAGGCCGAGGGCCTGGAGATGATCGCCAGCGAAAACTTCACGAGCCCCGCCGTGATGCAGGCCGTGGGCAGCGTGCTCACCAACAAATACGCCGAGGGCTACCCCGGCCACCGCTACTACGGCGGCTGCGAGTTCGTGGACAAGGTCGAGGACCTCGCCCGCGAGCGGCTCAAGGCCCTCTTTGGGGCCGAGCATGTGAACGTGCAGCCCCACTCCGGCAGCCAGGCCAACGCCGCCGTCTACATGACGGCGATCGCCCCCGGCGACACCGTGCTCGCCTTCGACCTCGCCCACGGCGGCCACCTCACGCATGGCATGAAGCTCAATGCCTCGGGTGTGCTTTACAAGTTCGTCCATTACGGCGTCCGCCGCGACACGCACCTGCTCGACTTCGACCAGGTGGCGAGCCTCGCCCGCGAGCACCGGCCGAAGTTGATCGTGGCCGGGGCGAGCGCCTACCCGCGCGAGATCCCCCACGGGACGTTCGCCGAGATCGCCCGCGAGGTCGGCGCGAAACTGATGGTCGACATGGCCCACTACGCGGGGCTCGTCGCCGCCGGCATCCACGACAACCCCGTGCCCGTGGCCGACTTCGTCACGAGCACGACGCACAAGACGCTCCGCGGCCCGCGCGGCGGGATCGCGATGTGTCGGGCGGAAAACGCGAAGCTCCTCGACCGGTCGGTGTTCCCCGGCCAGCAGGGCGGCCCGCTGATGCACGTGATCGCCGGCAAGGCCGTGGCCTTCGGCGAGGCCCTGAAGCCCGAGTTCAAGGCCTATGCGAAGAAGGTGGTCGACAACGCCCGGACCCTCGCGGCCGAGCTCGCCCGCGGCGGCGTGAAGCTCGTCAGCGGCGGCACCGACAACCACCTGATGCTCGTCGACGTCACGCCGCTGGGGATCGGCGGCAAGGTGGCCGAGGAGACGCTCGACCGCTGCGGCATCACCTGCAACAAGAACATGATCCCGTTCGACGAGCGGAAGCCGATGGATCCCTCCGGCATCCGCCTCGGCACGCCCGCCCTCACCACGCGTGGCATGGGCGCGGGTGAGATGAGGCAGATCGCCGCCTGGATCCTGCGGGTGCTGAAGAACCCCGGCGACGACAAGGTCGTGGCGGCTACGAAGGCCGAAGTGGCCGAGCTCGCCGAGCAGTTCCCCGTGCCGGCTGCGAAGCTCGACGTGGCGGTGCGATGAGCCGCGTCGTCCGCATCGGCCTCGTGCAGTCGGCGTGCACGCCCTCGCGGGAGCACAACGTCGCCCAGGCCGTCGCGGGGATCGCCGAGGCGGCGGCCGGCGGGGCCGAGGTGGTGTGCCTCCAGGAACTCTTTGCCGGCGAGTATCCCTGCCAGTCCGAAGACCACGAGAAGTTTCGCGAGGCCGAGAGCGTGCCGGGGCCGCTCACGGAATTGCTCGCCGCTGCTGCGAAGCGACACGGCGTGGTGCTCGTGGGGAGCGTATTCGAGCGGCGCACACCGGGGCTGTTCCACAACACGGCCGTGATCTTCGATGCCGACGGCTCCACGGCGGGTGTGTATCGCAAGATGCACATCCCCGACGACCCGCACTACTACGAGAAGTTTTATTTCGCGCCGGGCGACACGGGCTTCATGAGCGTGGCCACTTCGCGGCTGCAGGTCGGCCCGCTCGTGTGCTGGGACCAGTGGTATCCCGAGGCGGCGCGGCTCACGGCGATGGCGGGGGCCGAGGTGCTCTTCTATCCCACCGCGATCGGCTGGCTCGA
>JBJSZP010000288.1:0-2492 GCA_046090365.1 Planctomycetia bacterium | reverse complement strand
GAAAAACTCGACGAACTTCCCGACCACGCCCTCCTTGCGCAGGATCTCGGTGACGGTGAGCACGAGGTCGGTGGCGGTGGCGCCGGCGGGCAGGCGGCCGGTGAGCTCGAACCCGACCACCTCCGGCAGGAGCAGCGACAGTGCCTGCCCGAGCATCACGGCCTCGGCCTCGATGCCGCCCACGCCCCAGCCCACCACGCCGAGGCCGTTGATCATCGTGGTGTGGCTGTCGGTGCCGACGAGCGTGTCGGGCACGGCCACCTTGAGGCCCCCCTTCCCCGCGGCGGGATCGTCGCGGAGAAACACGCAGCCGGCGAGGTATTCGAGGTTCACCTGGTGCACGATCCCGATCGCCGGCGGCACCACGCGGAAGTTGCGAAAAGCCTGCTGGCCCCAGCGCAGGAACGCGTAGCGCTCGGCGTTGCGGGCAAACTCGATCTCCACGTTCTTCTCGAGCGAGTCGGCCGCGCCGAAGAAGTCGACCTGCACGGAGTGGTCGATCACGAGGTCGACGGGCACGAGCGGGTTGATCTTCGTGGGGTCGCCGCCAAGCCGCCGCATCGCCGCCCGCATCGCGGCCAGGTCGACGACGCACGGCACGCCCGTGAAATCCTGGAGCACGACCCGGGCCGGCTTGAACGGGATCTCGGCCTCGGCAGGCTTGGCGGCGTTCCAGGTGGCGAGGGCCTTCACGTCGGCCTGCGTCACCTCGTAGTCGTCGCAGGTGCGCAGGAGCGCCTCGAGCACGGTGCGGATCGAATACGGCAGCCGGGAGGTGTTCGTGATGCCGGCGTCGTCGAGGGCCCGCAGCCGGTAGAGCGTGGCGGGGCCGGAGCCGGTCTCGAACGTGCCGCGGGCGGAGAAGGGATCGACTGGGGAGGCGGCCATGACGGGTGTCCTTTTCAGAGTGCCGTGCGAGCGGCGGGAAAGCTGGCGGATTGGCGGTAGCCTACCGCAGCCTGGGAGCGCGAAAAGCAGGCCGCCGGAACAGGCCGCAGGAGCCGCAGGGTTTGCCAGGTGTCGTGCCGGGGCCCGGGAACTCGGCCGGCGCAAAACCGCTGAAAAACAGGGCTTCCCAGGGCGAAAAAAATTCCGCGCAAAAACGATTCGACACGCGGGCAGGTGTCTTGTATGTTTGTGGTGTCGGGGCGACGTGCTCCGGCCAACCACCGAACACACACGATTCTCTTCAGCGGCTGTTCCCCCCCCCAAAGACCCACACCTCGATAGCCGCTACCGGACCCGTGGTTTCCCCAACCACGGGTCCTTTTCTTTTGCTATCTGCACGCAAAACACGGACATCCTGTCCGTTTTTGCTTGGCCCGGCGAAGCCAAAGCCAAGGTTTGACTTGCCGGGCGATGGCTCGGCCTCCAGCCGAGCCTCGCGTAAGCCGAAGCAGGCCCGGAGGGATGCGCCGGCGCGACAGCGAGCGCCATCCATGGCCCCGGCGGGCTTCCGCGGCTGCGGGGCAAGCCAAGGTTGCCCCGAGCCGCGAGCGGTCGCACCTCCGGGCGACCGTCGCCGCAAGCCGATCGAGCGCCAGGGCCGGAGGCCCGGGCCATCACAAGCCGACGGAGTCGGCCAAGGCAAGCTCGGCAGGATGCCGAGGCTTGCCGTGAATACGGCCCCGAAGGGATGCGCCGGCGCGAAAGCGAGCGCCATCCATGGCCCCGCCATGCCAGCAGTCGCACCTCCGGGCGACCGTCGGCGGGGTGCAGATTGAACAATCTGCACCTACACGCGGGCGCGGCACTCCCCTGTAGCCGCAGATTGGCAATCTGCGGCAGGCGGCAGGATGCCGAGAATTCCCGCGAATAGTGCCGCCTGTCCTACGGCCCTGTCTCGCGGAGGTGTTGCGTGAGGATCCGCTCGAGCTCGCGGACCGTCTTCGGCTGGTGATGGACACGCGTGTGTGTGGCCGGCACCTCGATCTCGCTCACCACGCCCCCGATCCGGGCGCTCGACACGGGCACCACGCAGTCGTCGCCGTCGCCCACGAGCGAGCGGTGGGCGTTGCCGATCACGCTGTGCATCGTCACCCAGCACGGCGGCCGCAGCCCGCGGAGGGCCCCCAGGATCGTCGACTCGGGCTCGAGGATGTCGACCGTCGTCGGCACCGACTTCTCGAAGTCACCCTGGAACGTGTCGGGGTTGAGCGTCACGAGCTCCTGGTAGACCGCGGCGGTCTGTGGCGGCTGCCGCACCGTGACCGCCGCCACCCGCCCCACCGCCCGCGAGGCGAGCGACGAGCCGGCGTGCGGCGTGGCGATGAATACGACGCGCTTCACGAACGGCAGCGGCTCGAAGAAAAATAGCGGTGCGACGAACTCGCGCACCTCCGGCCGCATCCGCACTTCCGCAAACGGCCGGCTCGACACCGAGTCCCAGATCGCCGTGCCCGGGGCGACGACCATCATCTTCGCATGCAGCCCGCCCATGCTGTGGCCCACGAGCACCATCCGATCGAGCGCCGGATCCTTCCCTTCCGGAT
>JBJSZP010000287.1:0-11669 GCA_046090365.1 Planctomycetia bacterium | reverse complement strand
CGGCAGGAAGTTCACGACGGCGAGGTTGGCGCTGAGCATCGTGAGGAAGAGGAGGAGGCGGCCGAAGCCCTCCTGGGCGGAGCGGCCCGCCTGCTTGGCGATCTCGATCGGGCCGCCGAGCAGCCGCGGACTGATCTGGTTGACGGTGAGCTTGTGGAGAAACTTGTACACGAGCGAGAGGTCGTCGATCGCCTTGCGGAATCCGAGCCGCAGTGCCGCGGGGATCGAGCCTGCCCGCACCATGCGGTACACCGGTTCGAAGAGCAGGCCGCGGTCGACGACGAACCGTGCGGGGTCCGCCACGGCGACGAGCGACGCGTCGCGGCGCGAGCCGTCGGCCCCCTCCACCACGAGGGCGAGCGTGGTTCCTTCCTCCACCTGCTGGAGCGCGGCCTGGACATACGGCCAACTGGGCTGCTTCTCCGACAGTTCGAGCCCTTCGTCGTCACCGGCCTTGCCCCCGGGAGGCACGAACCGCACCCGCACGACGCGGTCGCCGGCCACGATCCCCGCCGCCGCCGCCGGGCTCTCGGGCACGATCGCGGCGACGAGCGCGTCGACCCCGATCGCGATCCCGAGCGAGGAAAGCGAGACGGGGCTCGTCGGCCAGCGGGCCTCCTCGAGCCAGTAGACGGCCCGCGGGACGATGTCGATGTCGACGTTTTCGCCTTCGGCACGCCGCACCGTGAGCTTCACGGTGTCACCGGCCCGGGCCCTCAGCCGCTCGTCGAGCGTGAGCGGGTCGCCGACGTCGGCACCGTCGATCGCCACGATCCGGTCTCCTGCACGGACGCCGGCCTGGGCGGCTGGCGAGTCGTTCTGCACGGCCTTCACCATGAGGGGCGTCATCACCATGCCCGTCGTGCGCACCGGCTGCGGCGGCAGCTCGCACTCGACGGTGGTGGCCGCGACCCCGGGCCTGGCCTCGCGGGCCACGGTCAGCTTGACCGGCTTGTCCAAGCGTCGCACGAGCTCCGCGACGAGCTGGGCGTAGGTTTCGACGGCGACGCCGTCGATCGCCCGGATCGTGTCGCCCGCCGCGAGCGCGGGCGTCGCCCGACCAGCCGCCCCCGGGAGGCCCTCCTTCAAATCGGCGGGGAGCGTCAGCGAAAACGGGCTCGTCACCCCCACGGTGGGCACACCGAGGTCGGTGTCGGGCTGGAGGAGCAGCGTGCGGGTCGAGCCGTCGGCAGGCCGGCGGATCGTGAACTCGACCCCCTTGGCCACGTCGCCGAGCGTCACGCCCTTCTGCAGGTCGGAGAAGATCGGATCCTTGAGCGTGCCGATCGCGGTGATCTCGTCCCCGGTGCGGAGGCCCGCCCGCCAGGCGGCCCCGCCGGGACGCACGCCCGAAACCTCGCAGGTGAGCTCCCGCACGCCCAGACCATAGGCCCACGACGCCATCAGCACCGCGAAGATCACGTTCATGATCACGCCGGCCGAGATGATCGCCATCCGCTCCGGCACGCTCTGCGCCGGGTAGCTGCGGGGATCCCAGGCCGGGTGGGGGCCGGCCACCGGCTCCGGAGGCAGGTCGCCCGATGCGATGATCGCCCGGGCCCGCTCGGCCTCCTTGGCGGCGGCGGCCGGGTTGTCGTCCTGCCCGAGCATCTTCACGTAGCCGCCGAGCGGGAGGGCGCCGATGCCGTATTCCGTCTCACCCCACTTCACGCTCGCGAGCTTGAGCCCGCCCACGTCGAACCCGAGGAAGAATTTCTCGCACTTCACGCCGCACGCCTTCGCGACGAGGAAGTGGCCGAGTTCGTGGACGAAGATCACGAACCCGAGGCCGAGCGCGACCTGCAGGATCACCCACCAGCTCGAGGGCTGGATGATCCATTCCAGCCACGTCGTCGCCACGAGCCACGTCGTCGCCATGAGACCTGTCGCCGCCATCAGACACACGCCCACTTGGCCACCTCTTCCCTGGCCCAGGCGTCAAGCCGCCGGATCTCGTCGAGCGAGGGTTCTGCAAGGAAAGGATGCTCGCCGAGCACCCGCTCGGAGACCGCCGCAATGTCGGTGAACGCGAGGTCCCCGGCGAGAAACCCGCGCACGGCCTCCTCGTTGGCCGCGTTGAGCACGGCGCCCGCCGTGCCGCCGCGGGCCGCCGCCTCGTGGCCGAGCCGCACCGCGGGAAACCGGGCCAGGTCGGGCGGCTCGAACTCGAGGGCCACGGCCTGCGTGAAGTCGAACCGGCGGGCCACGCCGGGCACGCGTTCGGGGAACAGAAGCGCGTATTGGATCGGGAGCTTCATGTCCGGGGGGCTCAACTGGGCGATCACCGATCCGTCGATGAACTCGACGAGCGAGTGGACGATCGACTGGGGATGGACGAGCACGGCGAGCCGCTCGGCCGGCAGGCCGAAGAGCCATCGCGCCTCGATGAGCTCGAGAGCCTTGTTCATCATCGTCGCCGAATCGATCGTGATCTTGCGGCCCATCGACCAGGTGGGATGCCGGAGGGCCTCGGCCGGGGTGGCAGCGGCGAGCGACGCGGCCGGCCAGGTGCGAAACGGGCCGCCGCTGGCCGTGAGCACGATCCGCTCGACCTCGGCCGGGCCGCCGGCACGGAGGGCCTGGTGAATCGCCGAATGCTCGCTGTCGACCGGGAGGATCGTGGCGCCGGTCTGGGCGGCCAGCCGCATCACGAGCGGGCCGGCCATGACGAGCGTCTCCTTGTTGGCCAGCGCCACCGTCTTGCCCGCCGCCACGGCCGCCCACGTGCTGCGCAGCCCCGCCGCTCCCGCGATGGCCGCCACCACGCGATCGATCTCCGGGGACTGCACGAGGTCGTCGAGCGCCTCCGGGCCCACGGACAGCCGCGTGCCCGCGGGGAGATCGCGAGCATCAAGATCCCCCGCGGCGGTGGGATCGACCACCACAACGTGGCGAGGACGGAAGATCCGTGCCTGCTCCGCGAGCAACTTCGTGTTGCGGTGGGCGGCAAGCAAAAAGGGCACGAGCCGGCCACGCGATGCGGCCACGACGTCGAGCGCGCTTGTGCCCACGCTCCCCGTCGACCCGAGCACGGCGACGTTGAGGCTGCTGCCGGCGGGCAGCGAAGTGGCGGGGGAGGGTAGATCCATGCTGCAGCCGGAAGGCGGGAGGCACTGCTCTCCAAAGTGTAAGTTTTCCCGAATCAAACTTCCACGGCATCCGTCCGAAAACGCCGATTGTCCCGGCGTTTTCGGCGGCATAGGATGACCTATTCAATGCCCGCCAAAAATCTCCTTCCCAAGCGTTCCTCGGAACGCCGGCCCCCGCTCGGCGGGTCGAACCTCCTCTGGTCATTGATCGCCATCGGCGTCGCGGGGCTGTTTGCCCTGAGCCTGATCAATGCGAACCCCGAGGCGGAACTCGCCTACAGCGACCTCGAGCGCCTGATCAGGGCTTCCGGCAAGGCCGACGGGGCCGAGGGGGCCCCGGCAACCCAGCCGGTGGAAGTCGCCTCCGGCATCCCCGGCAAACAGCCGCTCGTGTACAGCGACCTCGCCGACGTCGTGATCGGCGCCTTCCAGGTGACCGGCACGCTCCGCGAGACGGCCCCGGAAGCGGCAAAGCCGACGGCCGGCGCCGGCCCGGCCGCGGTTCGCCGCCGGTTTCGCACGGCGAAACTGCCGAGCGAAAACTCCGAGGGTCAGCTCTCGAAACTCCTCGCCGAACACGGCGTCCCGTTCCGCTACGAGGAGGCTCCGAGCCCGTGGCGCAACTGGCTCCCGATGCTGTTCCTCACCGGCCTGTTTGGGATGCTGTTCTTCATGATGATGAGGCGACTCGGCGGCGCCGGCAGCCCGATGGCCTTCGGCCGCAGCCGCGGCAAGATGTATGCCCAGGAGGATCTCGGGATCACGTTCGACGACGTGGCCGGGATCGACGAGGCGGTGGAGGAGCTCCGCGAGGTCGTCGAGTTCCTGCGCAGCCCCGAGAAATACCAGGCCCTCGGCGGCCATATCCCCAAGGGCGTGCTCCTCGTCGGCCCCCCCGGCACCGGCAAGACGCTCCTCGCCAAGGCCATTGCCGGCGAGGCCGGCGTGCCCTTCTTCGGCCTCTCGGGCAGCGACTTCGTGGAGATGTTCGTCGGCGTCGGTGCCGCACGGGTGCGCGACATGTTCCAGCAGGCCGAGGCCAAGGCGCCCTGCATCATCTTCATCGACGAGCTCGACGCCCTCGGCAAGACCCGGGGCACGAGCGTGGTGGGCGGCCACGACGAGCGCGAGCAGACGCTCAACGCCCTGCTCGTGGAGATGGACGGCTTCGGATCGAACTCGGGCGTGATCGTGATGGCCGCCACGAACCGCCCGGAAACCCTCGACCCGGCCCTCCTCCGGCCCGGCCGCTTCGACCGCCACGTGCTCGTCGACCGCCCCGACGTGCGTGGCCGTGAGGCGATCCTTCGGGTGCACGTGGCCGACGTGAAGCTCAACCCCGAGGTCAACCTCGAGCAGGTGGCCCGGATCACGTCGGGCTTCTGCGGCGCCGACCTCGCCAACCTCGTCAACGAGGCGGCCCTGCTCGCCGCCCGCAACAACAAGACGTCGGTTGGGATGGCGGAATTCAACGAAGGGGTCGAGCGGGTCACGGCCGGCCTCGAGAAGAAGAAGCGGGTGATCCACGAAGACGAGAAGAAGCGGGTCGCCTACCACGAGGCGGCCCACGCCCTCGTGGCCTTCTCGCTCCCCAACACCGACCCGGTGCACAAGGTGTCGATCATTCCCCGCGGCCTCGCCGCCCTCGGCTACACGATGCAGCGGCCCGAGGACGACCGGTATCTCATGACGCAGAGCGAGCTCGAGAGCCGCATCCAGGTGCTCCTCGCCGGCACGATCGCCGAGGAGATGGTGTATGCCGACGTCTCGACGGGCGCCCGCAACGATCTCGAGCGGGCGAGCGAAATCGCCCGGGCGATGGTGATGGACTACGGCATGAGCCGTCTCGGCCGCGTGACGTATCGCGAGAGCCCGCGGTCACCGTTCCTGGCCGCCGCCGGGGCCGACCTACCCGCCGCCCGCAGCCACAGCGAGGAGACCGCCCGGGAGATCGACGAGGAGGTGCGGCGGATCATCGACCGCTCGATCGAGGAGGTGCGGCGGACGCTGGAGACGCGACGGGCCGCGCTCGAGGCCATCACCCGCCGGCTGATCGAGAGCGAGGTGATCGACGGCAGCGAACTCCAGGAGATCGTCGAGGCCTCCACGGCGAGTCCGCAGCTCGTGCCCGGCACCGATGCGGAGCGGCGGGCGGCCCGTCCCGCGGCCGACTCGGCCGACGGTCTTCGACAGGCCTCCGAGGCGGGCGAGTAGCCGCTCGCCGCGTCGGCCCGGGTTGCGGGCTGCACGACCGTCACGATCGGCACTGCCTGCCCGAACTGCCGGTCTGCTTGAGACATGGGTCGCGGCGTGCCGAAACACACCACAGCATTCGCACTCGGTCCACGTCAATTTGCCATGTGGAAAAGCTTCTTCATCGCCGCAGGAATCTTCGCCTGCGTGCTCGGCGTGGAACTGCTCGTGATCGATTCGGCGGTGGTGCTGCCGTTCGACGGCCAGGGCGGCCCGCGCGTGTTCGTGGCCCCGGACTGGGCTCCCTGGACGCTGATCTCGGCCGGGGCAATCACGCTTTTGAACTTCGGCTCGCTTCCGCTCAAGGCCGCGCCCCAGCCGCCGAAGTTCCACTGATCGACCGGCGACGGCGGGCCTAGAATGCCAATGGCTGGCAGGCCACCGCCATGATCGTCACCCGCATCAAGCCCGCGCAGGACACCGTCCTCTACGACGGCCAGTGCCGCTTTTGCCAAGCCCGGGTGGCGAACCTGCGATGGCTCGACCGGGGGCGGCGATTTGAATTCCTCTCGCTCCACGACGACCGCGTGGCCCGCGACTTTCCGGAGATCTCCCGCGAACGGCTGCTCGAGGAGATGTTCGTCGTCGACACCACGGGCCACGCCCGCAGCGGGGCCACCGCGGTGCGGTATCTCTCGCGGCGGCTGCCGCTGTTGTGGCCGCTCGCGCCGCTCCTCCATGTGCCCGGCAGTCTGCCGGTGTGGAACTGGCTTTACAGGCTCGTGGCCCGCAATCGGATGCGGCTCTCCGGCACGTGTGCCGAAGGCACCTGCCGGGTGTGACGAAGGATAGGCGTAGGACAGGCTTCGGCCTGTCACTCCCAACGCCGCACGAGCAACGCCAGTGCGTTTTCAGGCAGACGGACACGGGAGAAGAGACAGGCTTTCGCCTGGTCCTACTCACCGTCGCGGAGGAGCCGCGTCATAGTGTTGGCGTGCACGCCGAGAAGCTTGGCGGCCCGCGCCTTGTGGCCCCGCGTGATCTCGAGGGCCTGCTTGATCGCCTCCTGCCGAAGCTTCGCGAGGTCGAGGCACGGCAGCCGGCCCGGGCCCTGCGCCGCCTTGGCACCGCTCCGCACGGGCAGTTGCGGCTCGATCTGGAGCACGTAGGCCTGCTCGATCACGTGCGACAACTGCCGTACGTTGCCCGGCCAGTCGAACGCACAGAACTCGGCAAGGGTTTCCGGCGAGGGCTCCCAGACGGGCAGGCGATACCGCTCCGCAAACTGCCGCGAGAAAAAGTCGATGAACTCGGGGATGTCTTCGCTCCGCTCGCGGAGTGCCGGCACCTTGAGTTCGATCATGTTGAGCCGGTAGTACAGATCCTCGCGGAACGTGCCCTTCTCCACTTCGGCCTCGAGATCGCGATTCGTTGCCGCGACCACCTGCACGTCGATCGGCACCGGCTCCGTCGCGCCGACCGGCAGCACTTCGCGCTGCTGCAGCACCCGCAGCAGCTTCGGCTGCAGTTCCGCCGGCATCTCGCCGATCTCGTCGAGGAACACCACGCCGCCCTGCGCCGCGCGGAAGATGCCGAGCGACCGGCCCGCGGCGCCGGTGAACGCGCCCTTCTCGTGGCCGAACAGTTGGCTCTCGGCGAGCGAGGGCGTGAGTGCCGCACAGTTGACCGGCACGAAGATCTTGTCGCGGCGCGGGCCGCTGCGGTGCAGCAGTCGCGCCCAGAGTTCCTTGCCTGTGCCCGTCTCGCCTGACACGAGCACGGTGCACTCGACCTCGGCGGCCCGCTCGATCGCCCGCGCGATCCGCCGCATCGCGGCGTTCTGGCCGAGCACCCAGTTGGCCCTCGGATCGGTGCCGGCCCGGGCAGCCGTGGCGCAGGCCACGCCACCGACATCGTCACTCACGACCGGGTCGAGCGCGCCGCCGCGCGGTTCGCGCGCGGCGGTCGTGGCACTACGGAAATTGCTCGGCACAATCGACATCGTCTATGTCCCGGCGTGACAGAACCAAACGGGGGCCGCCTGACCACCCCTCGGGCCAGTTCGGAGTATCATCCATCCCGGACCCAAAAGCAACTTTTTCCGATGTGGATTTCGTGATTTTTTCGGCCCGCAGCCGGCATCCCGTAACCCCATGTGGAAAAAGGGTTTAGGGCCTCCGCTGGTGCGTTCCGGGGGCTGCTGGCCTGGCCGTCGACCCATTTCCGGCCTCCTCCCGACCCCCTCCCGCGGCCTTGAAAAACAGCAAGTGCTGCCACGGGAGCCGGTCGAACTGGCGCTCGAGAGCGTAGCCGGCCGGCTCGAGTTCGGCCCGCACCTGCGCCTTCGTCATCTTGTGGAGCGGTTTGATCGGCACGGCCGGATCCTCCCCCCGGAACTCCGCCAGCACGAGCAGGCCGTCGGGCTTGAGGCTCGCCCGGATGCGTTCGAGCATCGCCTCGGGATGCGAGAACTCGTGATACACGTCAACGCAGAGCACGAGATCGAGCGCGCCGGGCGGAAGCCGCGGGTCGATCGGCGTCCCCAGCACGGGCTTCACGTTGCGCACGCCCTCCCGCAACAGCCGTTCGGCGAGCATGTGGAGCATTTCGGGCTGGACATCGACGGCGTAGACGAGCCCGCGCGGGCCGACGCGCCGCGCCAGTTCAAGCGTGTAGAACCCGCTGCCGCAGCCCATGTCGCAGAGCACCTGACCGGGCCGGATCGCGAGCGCTTCGATGAGCATCCGGCAGTCTTCCTCGCGCTGGCGGCTCTCGCGCTCCAGCCACGGCGCGCCGGTGTAGTGCATCGTCTGGGCGATCTCGCGGCCCATGTGATGCGTCGCGGCGGGCGGGATCGGCACGGTCCGATCGATCGCGAGGTCGACGGCCGGCACGGGCGGAGCGGCCGCCGCAGCACACGCTGTCAGCATGAGGACGATCGCGTGAAGAACGGGGCGGTATCCCATGCACCGCAGTATAGGCGCGACCGGCGAACGACGGCGATCACGCGGCCCGCGCGGCGTCGACGCCCACCGGCAGCCCGGACGCGTCGAAGTAACTCACGATCGTGATCCCGGCCCGATCGGCGGCCGCCGTCAGGCCCGCTCCGTCGACGAGGATCGTCCGGCCGGCCTCGATCACGAGCACCCGCGCCTTCGCGGCGGCGAGCGATTCGAGCGTGCCCACCCCGATCGTCGGCATATCGAACCGCAGATCCTGCTGCGGCTTCGCCACCTTGACGACGACCATCCCGCCCGCCGGGCAGAGCCGGCCGGCCCGGCGGATGCATTCGTCGGTGCCTTCGATCGCCTCGAGCGCGAGGGGCGCCCGATTCCTCACGACCACCGTCTGGCCGATGTCGAGCCGGCCGAGTTCCTTCGCCAGCCGCCAGCCGAAGATGGCGTCCTGCTCCTCCCGCGGCGAGAGCCCGCGGCCGGCGAACACGCCGCCGGAGGCGAGGAGCTCCGGTGCGAAGTCGGTGGCGGGGCAGATGTGCACGCCGCGGGCATCGAACGCCGCGGCGATCGCGCCCAGGAGAGAGTCGTCGCGGTTGTCACGGCGGCGGGTGACGAAGTGCGGCCAGAACGTCGTCAGCCCCGTCCAGTCGGGCAGGTGGCGGACCCAGGCACCGCGGGCGAAGAGCTTCGTCTTGTGGATCTTGCCGGCCATCGTCGCCCGGGCGACGCCGTGCCGGCGAAAAAAGTCGACCGCTCCGCCGATCTCCGCCACGCCCACGGTGCCGTACACGTCGGCGAGTGCCTCGAGGTCGGCGTCGGCATGGCCGCGGATTTCGAGGATCGCGGTGCGGCCGCCGCGCCGGCGGATCGCCTCGGCCACGACGACGGGATACCGGCCCCAGCCGGCGAGGATGCCGATCGTTTCACCGTCGAGGGATCGCTCGCAAGGGTATGCAGCCATGGGCCGACCTTCCCCTCAGGCCGCCGCGGAGGCGGCATCGCCGCGACCGTGCTCGAGCGCCTTGAGCCGCGCATGGAGCTGCTTGATGTCCTTCCGCATTTCGGGCAGCTTGCTCATCGTGGCCAGCTGCAGCTTGCGGTCGCGGAGGTCGATCGCCGGCTCGCCGAGCACGGTCTTGCCGGCTTCGACGTCGTTCGACACGCCGGATCTCGCCCCGAGGATCGCCCGGTCGCCGATGTGCACATGGTCGCGCACGCCCACCTGCCCGGCCATCACCACCCAATCGCCCGTGGTCGTGCTGCCGGCCACGCCCACCTGCGAGCAGATCATGTTGTGCCGGCCGAGCCGCACGTTGTGGGCGATCATCACGAGGTTGTCGAGCTTCGTGCCGGCGCCGATCACCGTCGGTCCGTAGGTGCCGCGGTCGATCGTCGTGCCCGCGCCGATCTCGCAGTCGTCGGCGATCTCGACGTGGCCGAGCTGGGCGGAGAGCCGGTAGGCCCCATCGACGACCTTGTAGCCGAAGCCGTAGGCGCCGATCACAGCGTTGGCGTGGACCAGGCAGCGGTCGCCGACCCGCGTGTTCTCATAGAGCACGGCATTCGGGAAGATCTCCGTACCGGCGCCGACCCGGCAGCCGGCGGCGAGCCTGGCGCCTGAATGGATCGTCGACCCCGGCCCGATCTCGACATCGGCGCCGATCGTGGCGAACGGATGCACGTCGACGTCGGCCGCCAGCCGGGCCGTGGGGTCGACGGCGGCCTGCGGGCTGACGCCGATCCTGGCCCGCGGCCGCGGCGGCCGCAGGAGCGTGATCACCGCGGTGAATGCGGCATGCACATCGTCGACCTCGATCGAGGGCCTATCGAGTGGCCCCGATCCCCGCGGCACGATCGCGGCCCCGGCCCGGCTCTTGCCGAGCAGGTGCAGCTTGTCGGCGTGGTCGACGAGCGTGATGTGATCGGCCGCCGCACGCTCGAGCGTCGTGGCGTCGACGAGTTTCAGACCGGCGGCTTCACCGACGAGCGTGCCGCCGACATGGGCCGCGAGTTCCCCGAGCGTGATCGACATCGAAGCAACCTCCCTGTGTGCCATCGCCGCCTGCGGTGCCTGCCGCAGGAGGGCGGGGAAAATACGCCGTGGCCGCATCGGCCGCAAGATCGCGGGAAGGCCGCGAAAAAAGGCCCGCGAGCGCCGTCAGGCCACGAGCTGGGACTCGGTCTCGGGGTCGTCCACGACCTCGGCGCCCGTCGCCAGCCAGCGCGGCGGCCAGAACGCCACGAGCAAGACCGCGGCGGCGGCCAGCGCCATCACGGCCGGCACGAGAAACAGCCGGCGGTAATCGACCGCCCCGTCGGCGGCCGTGAGGCTCGCCTGCAGCGGGATGAAGAGCCACTTGGCGGCCAGGTCGCCGAGCCCGAGCACGAGGAGATTGAACAGGCTCTGGGCGCTGCTCCGCACGTCCTTGGGGAAGGCGGCATCGATGAAGATGTAGAGTGTGGCGAAGAAGAAGGCGTAGCAGATGCCGTGGAGCACCTGCACGAGGATGATCACCGTCTGGTTCTGCGGCAAGAAGGCGAACACGGCGAACCGGGCCGCATGCCCGAGAATCCCGAGGAGCATCGTCGTCTTCCAGCCGAGTCGCGCAAGCACCGCGCCGAGGATCGCCATCGTGAGGATCTCGGCCACCTGACCGATGCTCATCACGGGCATGATCCACTCGGGCTTGATCCCCACGGTGGGGCTGCCGAGGAATCCGCCCGCCAGCACGAAGTAGCCATTGTGGATCACGGCGTCGACGAAGGTCACGAGAAACAGCACGAGCAGGTAGGGGTGCGACAGGTAGCCCGCCGCCTTGAGCCAGGCGATACCCGCGGCGCCGGTGGCCGCCGGCGACCGCTTGGGCGGCGTGTGCGGAAGGAACAGGCTGAAGGCCGCGAGAACGAGCGACGTGATCCCGGACACGAGGAAGATGTTGCGGCTGGCGGCCACGGCGGCGGCCCCCTCCTTCCCCTGGAGCACGAAGTACAGCGGCCAGGCGGCGAGGATCCAGCCGATCGTGCCGCCCATCCGCACGAGACCGAATTCCTTCTGGGCATTCTTCATGTGTGTGAAGGCGATCGAGTTAGAGACGGAGATCGTGGGCACGTAGAGCAGGGCATGGACGAGCATCAGGCCGAAGAACACGGGAAACACGCCGAGCCCGGTCGCCGCGGCGATCTCCTTGGCCCAGTAGAGGGCGAGGATCGCCAGTCCGCCGATCAGGTGGCTCGCGGCCATGAACTTCTCCGCAGCGAACGTGCGGTCGGCGAACTGGCTCGAGAAGAAGATGCCCACGATCGAGGCGATCGCGAACGTGCTGCCCACCCAGGCGATCTGGGCCTCGCTGAATGCGAGGCCGTCTTTCCCCATGTAGCCCCACACGAGCGGCAGCCAGGCGCCCCAGATGGCGAACTCGAGCACCATCAT
>JBJSZP010000286.1:0-11368 GCA_046090365.1 Planctomycetia bacterium | reverse complement strand
CTCCGGGCGACCGCGCCGTAGGACAGGCTTCAGCCTGTCATGCCTTGGCCCGTTGCGCGCGCCGGCTCGTGACTGCCCAGACCCTCTCGCCGGACGTTCGCCTCATCGACCAATCCGCCTGCGGCGGATCGGTGCCCGCAGGCTTCGGCTCTCTGCGTGTCCGCTTCGCTTTCGCCATCCATGGCTGCGCTCGCTCCCACAGCCCGCTCGAGGGCATGGGCAGCCCCGAGCCTCCTCAACTCACAAGGGGGGAGGCGGGGGGTTGCCCCTACCATTGAGCCGGCGTATGCAGGCAAGCGCAGCCATGGGTGGCGCAGCGCAGCCGGGGTCGAGCGAGGGGAGGGCTGGAGTCCCGCAGCGAGCGTCCGGCGAGGTGGTATGGGGCAACCGCGAGCCGGATTGGCGCGAAGAGGTGACAGGCGGGACGCCTGTCCTACGCTATAGGTTCATGCCCACGAAGCCGCCGGCGGCGTCGCTGGCGGCCTGCTCGCGGGCGAGGCGCTCGAGGGCGCGGGAGAGGTCGCCGGCGGCGATGTAGCGGTCGAACTCCACCTCCACGGCGTGCTTCGCCGAGAGGGCGAGCCACTGGACGGCCGGCTGCGTGAGCCAGTCGCAGGTCTCCTTGTCGAGGCGGATGTCGAGGTCGCTCCCCACCGTCTTGCGGTCGAGCTCGTCGGTGAGCACCGTGCCCTCGATCGTGAACTGCACCCACCCGGAGGCCGGGTCGTTGGTGAACCGAAACAGGCAGGAGCCGTTCGTGAGATAATAAGAGTTGCGCGTGCCGTGGCGGGCGACCGCCCGCTGCATCCGTTCGAGGCGGGCCCGGAAGACGGGCGAAGCGTCGAGCGGAATGTCGAGCCGCGGCACGCCACGCAAGGGCGTGCAGTCGAAGGCGATCGTCACGGCGGGCTGAGCGGGCTGATCCGACATGGTGATTCAAGTGTATCCGACCACGATGCGGCTGGCAGCCTGCGTGCTTGCGCTCGCGGGGGGCTGCCGACAGCCCGATACGGAGGAAGCGCCGGCGGCGCGGGTCAGCGAGGCGCGACGGCTGATGGGCGTGCCATGGACGATCACGGTGTTCGCCGACTCCCCGGGGGCGGGCCGCGAGGCGGTGGAGGCCGCGTTCGCCGAGGTGCGGCGGCTGGAGGGCATCCTGTCGGACTACGACGGTGAGAGCGAACTTGCGCGGCTCTCCGCGGCGGCGCCCACGGCGCGGCCCGTGCCACTCGGGGACGATCTGTGGCGGGTGCTCTCCGCCGCCGTGGAGTGGCGCGAGCGGAGCGGCGGCGCGTTCGACCCGACCGTCGGCCCGCTCACCACGCTCTGGCGGCAGGCCAGGCGATCGGGCGTGATGCCGCGGCCCGAGAAACTCGTCGCCGCTCGCCAGGCCGTCGGCAGCGACACGTTGACACTCGATGCGGAGAGTCAGGCGGCAATGCTCCATGTGCCGGGGATGCGGCTCGATCTCGGGGGCATCGGAATGGGCTACGCCGTCGACCGTGCGCTCGCCGCGCTCGCGGCGCGGGGGGTGACGCGGGCGATGGTCGATGCCTCGGGCGATATCGCCGTGTCGGGGCCGCCGCCCGGCGCAACAGCCTGGAAGATCGAAGTGGCGGCGCTTGCCGGCCGCGAGGGTGGCGCGGAGCGCGGAGTCGTCGAGCTCGTGAACGCCGCCGTGACCACGTCGGGCGACGCCTTCCAGGCGGTCGAGATCGACGGCGTGCGCTACAGCCACATCGTCGACCCGCGGACCGGCCTCGGCGTGCCCGGGCCGGCCGCCGTGACGGTGATCGCGGCCGACTGCACCACGGCCGACGCGGTGGCCACGGCTGCGAGCGTGCTGGGGCCCGAGGCGGGACTCGCGTTCGTCGAGAGAGTGCCGGGGGCGGCGGCCAGGTTCGTGGGCGGGGGCCAAAACGGCCGAGAGGAGGTTTGCTCATCCCGCTGGCCTGCCCAGATTCCCCAGCCTCACCGCTGATCGGCAGGCTGTAACGATTGCTCCAAGTTTGCGGCCAAATTGGGCCGATACCTCCACGGCTGTCGCTGCGCCTGGGTGCATGCGATGCGGGCGTGGAGTCGGGGGGCACCACGCTGGGATAGGCCGTGATTCCACGGCCGGTCTCCCCCCGGGCGCAGCGGCGGCACTTTGCAAGCCCCGTGGATGTGCCCCCCTTGAACGGTCTGGCCCGAAAAATCTGGGTGATGGCGACGAGCGTCGCACTCCTCGGAAGCGGCTGCGCGCCGCGGCAGCCGTTCTACTTCTTCGAGGATGGCGACCTCTCCCACTACGTGGGCGCGATCCAGAAAATCGAATACCCCGACACCGAGCAGCAGCCGCTCGACGAGGCGGCCGGCACGCTCGAACCGCTCACGCTCTCGAACGCCAAGTTCGATCAGATCTGGGAACTGTCGCTCGAGGAAGCCGTCCGCACGGCGCTCGAGAACGGCAAGGTGCTCCGCAACCTCGGCGGCCGGTTCGCAAGCTTCGGCGGCCCGCGGCCGCAGACGGGCGAGCCGCCGGTGTCACTCCTCACGGCCCCGGCCCTCACGCCGAGCGTGTACGACCCGGCGATCACCGAGACCGACCCGTTCCGCGGCGTGGAGAGCGCCCTGGCGGCCTTCGACGCCCAGCTGTCGGCGAGCTCCACCTGGCAAAACGGGATGCGGCCGCAGAACGTCGATCCGCAGTTTCAGACGTTGATCTTCGTGCCCGTGCTGCGGACGAACCAGGGCATCACGACGGCCGGAATCTCGAAGCGGACGGCCACGGGTGCCCAGTTTGGGTTCTCGAACACCGCCCAGCTCGATGCCACCAACAACCTGTTTCGTGACACGCCGTCGCTGTGGACCACGAGCTACGACTTCACGTTCAGCCAGCCGTTGCTCCAGGGAGCGGGCGTGACCTACAACCGGATCGCCGGCCCCGACACGTTCGACAACATCTTCGGCCGCCCAAACTTCCGCGGCGTGCTCCTCGCCCGGATCAACGCCGACATCTCGCTCGCTGACTTCGAGGCCGGCGTCCGCAACCTCGTGAGCGACACCGAGCAGTCGTATTGGGAACTGTATTTCGCATACCGCAACCTCGAGGCCCGCAAGGTGGGCCGCGACAGCTCGCTCGAGGCGTGGCGGAAGGTGCACGCCTTGTACGTGGAACAGTCGCGGGGCGGCGAGGCCGACAAGGAGGCCCAGGCCCGCGAGCAGTATTTCTTCTTCCGCAGCGAGGTGGAGCAGGCGCTCACCGACGTCTACCGCTGCGAGAACCGGCTGCGGTACATGATGGGCATCACGGCCAGCGACGGCCGGCTGATCCGCCCGTCCGACGAGCCGACCACCGCCCGGATCGCGTTCGACTGGCAGCAGTCGCTCGTGGAGGCGCTGTCGCGTTCGGCGGAACTCCGCCGCCAGAAGTGGATCATCAAGCAGAAGGAACTCGAGCTCACCGCCGCCAAGAACCTGCTCCTGCCCCGGCTCGACGTCGGCGGCCGGTGGCGGTTCCTGGGAGCGGGGCAACAACTCTTCGGCGGCGGAGCCTATCCGATCGCCAATCCGCAGCCGTTCAATCCAAACGCCGTGACCTTCGAAAACACCAACGCTTACTCGACGTTGATGAGCGGGCAGTTCCAGGAGTGGCAGGCCCAGGCGCAGTTCCTGATGCCGATCGGCTTCCGCCGCGAACTGGCCACGGTGCGCAACCAGCAGCTCCAGCTGGCCCGCGAGCGGGCCCGGCTCCAGGACGAGGAACTCGAGGCCTCGCACGCGCTCGTGGAGGCCGTGCGCAACGTCGACACGAACTTCGCCCTCGCGCAGACCAATTTCAACCGGCGGGTTGCCGCCGAGCGGCAGGTGGAGGCGGTGCAGGCGGCCTACGACGCCGGCACGGTGACGCTCGACCAGCTTCTCGACGCCCAGCGTCGCCGGGCCGAGGCCGAGAGCGCCTACGCTCGGGCGCTCGTCGACTACAACCGCTCGATCTCGCAGCTCCATTATCGCAAGGGCTCGCTGCTCGAATACAACGGCGTGTTCCTCGCGGAGGGCCCGTGGCCGGGGAAGGCCTACTTCGATGCCCACCGCCGGGCCCGGCAGCGGGATGCGAGCCTGTATCTCGACTACGGCCACTCGCGGCCGGCCGTGTTCAGCCGCGGCGCGATCACGCAGAATTTCGAGTCGCTCGGGGCCGACGCCCGGCCGATGCAGCTCCCGCCCCGCGATCCGGCTACTCGTGAAGAGCCGACGCCGGCCGAGCCGTTGCCGGGTGCGCCGGGCGAGGCGAAGGACGCCGGCCCAGAACTGCCGGAACTCCTGCCGACGCCGGCAGCGAAGTGATGGAGGACAGGCTGAAGCCTGTCCTACTTTGCGAGGGGTCCGCGGGCCGCCTCGAGCGCCGCGTCGAGCCGCTTCGGATCGGCGGCACGCAGGCGTTCGAGATGCGCCCGTGCCGCGGGCAGCGGGCAGGCGGCAAGGTAGCCCGCGACGGCGCGGCGGACGAGCGGGTCGTCGCGGCCGAGGGTCTCCCAGAGCTGGGCCACGTCGTCGACGTGCGTCCATGCGCCGTAGCGGGCGAGGTCGATCGCCGCATCGGCCGCCACCGCCGGGCTCGCGAGGAGCCCGGCCGTGGCCGCAGCCACGCGGTCGCGAGGGATCGTGTCGCCGAGGCTCTCCCAGGCGAACCGCAGCGCCGCGAGGAGATGGCGCTGGTCGAGCGGCCGCGCGGTCGGCGCCAGCAGGCCGCGCCGCTCGATCGCGTCGAGCCCCGCCGCCCCGTCGGCCACGAGCAGGCCGCCGAGCAGGCCGTCGAACCCAGCGCGGAAGTCGTCGGCGGGAGCGTCGATCGCAGCCTCGAGGGCCTCGCGCAGGCGTCGCCCCATCGTGGCATCGGCGGAGTGGGCGGCGACGATCCCCGTGGCGAGCCCGTAAAACCCCCGGCGGCGGGCGTCGATTCCCGGCTCGGCGATCCACTCGGTGAGCCGGGCGGCGTCGAACGCGTCGGCGGCCTCGCGCACCGCCTCGAAGGGGGCGAGGCCGAATTCCGTGAACGCGTCGGCGGCGATGGCCGGCTCGGGGTGCTCGAGCCAGCGGGCGAACCAGCGCAGCCTCTCCGCGGGGGCGAGCGACGTGGTCGGGGCAGCGGCCGCGTAGCCGAGCAGCGCCTCCTCGGCCGCGAGCGCCGTCCAGCCGAGGCGGCCGGGCGTCGCCGAGCCGAAGAGCAGCGCCGTGCCGCGCACGGGCCCGTCGACGCGGGCCGTCGCCACGGTCGTGCCGGCGGGCACCGTGCCGCGGAGCACCTGGTCGATCCGAAAGGGCTGGGCGAGAAAGCCGTCGGGACCCGCGGCAGCCTCTCCCTGTGCCTCGCCGACGGCGGTGACGTCGGCCGCGTCGCGGCGCATGGCGAGCGAGTCGCCGACGACCCCGCAGAACGGGCAGGCGTGAACGGGCTCGGCGTGCATGCCGAGCAGCCCGATCACGAGCAGCGCAACGGGGCCTGCGGAAAAGCGGGCCATGGCTTCAGACGGAGGCGGCCGAGGGCAGCTTTTCCTTCTGCATCCGTTGCCGCCAGTAGGGGGTCGTGCAGAGGAGCAATTTGCCGGTGCCCTGGTAGACGAACGAGAGTTTCTGCCCCGAGAGCCAGTAGCTGAGCCACGACTTCGCGGGCCGCTTCACGGAGAGCGTGATGCCGGCGGTGCGGCCGATCACGAACGGGCCGTCGGCCACGAGCCGGTCGTCGACGAGCTCCACCTCCTCGACGGGGCCGTCGACCGAGAGCACCACCTGGCCCTCCCCCTTGAGCGCGGTCTTGTACCAGAAGAGCCCCTGGTCGGCCCAGTACGACGTCCACATCCGTTCGCGGTGCACGGTGAGCTGCACTTCGCCGTCGCTCGCCCAGAAGCACTTCGTGTCGAGGATCCAGCGCTCGCCCGGCACCACGTTCATGATGTGGTAGCCACCGAGCGTCGAATCGAGGTACACGCTGCCCGTGCCGACGTAGCGCGGCCGCAGGAGCGACTCGTCGGAAAAGAGCGACACCCACCAGGATTTGAGCGACGGCCAGGGAACGTCCATCATGACGCTGCCCTTCATGTGGTTGAGGGCGCCGCGCTCCGTGCGCACGTCGTCGTCGTCGAGATCGACGCGGACCCAGCGCATGCCCTCCGTGTGCTCGACCTTAAACAGGGCCATCGATCTTCACCTCCGCACCGCGCTCGAGGCCCCCCTTCGTCCAGTCGCACTTCCAGCCCGGAAACGCAAACTGTGGGTAAGGATCGGGAGGGATGGGGGCCGGCGACTCCTTGACGAGCTCGAACTGCCGGTCGCCGCGGATCCGACCCAGGCGAAACCAGTGCTCACAGTGCTGCGTGGCCGGATCGAGCCGCATCGTGCCGCCGGGGCCGGCGAACTCGAGGCCGTCGGCGAAGGCCTGCCGAACGGCCGCCGTCTCGAACGCCCCCGCCTTCTCCACCGCCTGCTTCCAGAGGTGGACGAGGCAGTAGCCGGGCTCCATCGGGTCGGCGGTCACGCGGTCGAAGCCGAACTCACGGCGGAAGTCGGCGATCCAGCGACGATTGGCCTCCGTGGAGAGGCTCTGGAAATAGCACGACGCGGCGTAGTGGCCCTTCACCTGCTCGGGCAGGAGGCCGCGGAGCTCGTCCTCGCCGATGCTCGTCGACACCACGGGCACCTTCGCCGGGTCGACCTTGGCCGCGCCGAGCGCCGCGAAGAAGGCGAGGTTCGAGTCGCCATTGATCGTGTTGAGGACGCAGTCGGCGCCCGACGCGAGGATCTTCTTCACTTCCGCGGTGAACTCGGCGTGGTTGAGCGGATAGTAGGCCTCGCCCACGGGCTTGAGCTTCTTCGTCTCCAGGTATTTCTTCGCGACGTAGTTGGCCGTGCGCGGAAACACGTAGTCGGAGCCGAGCAGATAGATCTTCTTGCGGCTGCCACCCTCCGCCCCGAGGAGCCAGTCGAGCGCCGGCAGGATCTGCTGGTTGGGCACCATGCCGCCATACACGACGTTCTTCGACGACTCGTTCCCCTCGTACTGCACCGCGTAGAACAGCAACTTGTCGCGCTCCTCGAAGAGCGGCAGCACGACCTTGCGGCTCGAGCTCGTCCAGCAGCCGAACACGGCCACGCAGCCGTGGTCGAGCAGGGCCCGGGCCCGCCGATCGAAGAGGTCGAGCCGCGACTTGGGGTCGGGGGCCTTGATCTCGATCTGGCGGCCGAGCACGCCGCCGGCGGCGTTGATCTTCTCGCAGGCGAAAATCTGGGCGTCGCGGAGCGACGTGGCGCTGATCGCGAGCGGCCCGGTCTGCGAATGGAGGAGCCCGAGCGGCACCGTGCGGGCCTGGGGCGGGATGCCGAGCGAGCAGCCCGCGAACAGGGCCGGCGCGAGGGCTCGGGCGGCGGCGAGCGTGGCGGCCGAGCCCCGGGCGAGGGCGTCGCGGCGCGTGGGGAGATCGGCCGCCGCCGTCGACGTGCTGGAATGTGGCGTCATGCGTCGTTCATCCGCTTGTAGAGCACCTCGAACGGCTCCGCCGTGATGCTCACGTCGCCGCGAAACGGCTGGTTCATGTCGACGATCAGATACATCATCGTGCCCAGGTAGGCCGCGAGGATGCCGCCGAGCACGAGCTGCGTGATGAACTTCATGTCAAACAGCCAGCAGATCGCGATGTTGAGGATGGCCCCGAGGATCATCACGTACCACATCGAGGCCGGCAGGGACGAGTTCACGGAAAACAGCCGCATCCGCCGCCACTCGAGGAAGTTGTTGAACTGCCGCAGGGCCTCCGCGTGGATGATCTCCTGCGAGGGTGTCTGCGGCTGGAACTCGAGCAGCTTCTCGTGAAACGCCTCGGCCCGGATCGTGCCCTCCTCGGGCGTGATGCCGTGCTTCTGCAATGGCCAGGCATACTTGATCACGTAACGGGTGTAGTCGCGGAGCAGCCAGCGGAGGTTTTGCCCGTAGGGCTCGGGATACTGCGACACGTCTTCGTAGAGCGCGGAGAGGGCGGCGGCCTCGCGGGTGACGTTCGCGGCGGCATCCGACACGTTCTGGTAGGCCGTGACCGCGATCAGACCGAGCAAGAGGCCGTAGAACACGCAGAAGCAGGAGAGCACGTAGCCGACGATGTCGTTGGAGCCTGCCGTGTTCTTGACGAACTGCCGGAGGACCGGCCGCAGGAGGATCGAGCCGATCCAGTAGAAGCCGACGAACGCGGCGATGAACAATAGCGACAGCCGCGCCGGCGGGATGTCGTAGAGCCAGTACCAGTTTTCGGGATCGAACCAGCGGGCGGTCATGGGATCGATAGTACCAACGCCCCGACGCTACCGCACGTCTTCGCCGTCGAGCGCGTAGATCGCCAGATGCTTGCCGTCGGGGCCCCGCAGTTCCTCGAGCCGAAATGTGCCTGCCACGGCCACGGGGCGGATCGAAAAATCAGCCGTCTTCCCCGGCTGCATCCGCACGACAACGCAGTCGTAGAGGGCCGCTCCGGGGCCGAAGCAGCACTCCATGTTGTCGCGGACGAGCACGAACTGGGAGAGCCCCGTCTGCTGGAAGCTCGGGAGGATGTAGCCCCGGATCCGGATCCGCTCCCGTTCGAGGGCGGTGACCCGCGTGGGCAGGAGGTCGCGGGTGAACGGAGCCCCCTTCTCCATGTCGAACTTGATGTCGTCGAACGAGATGTCGCGGATCGCCCCCGACGGGCGGCCGGCCGGGGCGCGGTCGGGCGTGGCGGCGGATCGGCCAGCCGGAGCATCGACGGCCGGCGCGGCCTGCCGCCCCGGGCCGCCACAGCCGGCCGCGAGCGCCACGACCCAGAGCGCGATCAGGAGACGGTCACCTGACAACGGCGTCCTCGAGATGGTAGAGCACGCCGCCGTCGAGGGCGGCCGTGCCGGTGGGGCGGACGGCGAACCGGCCCGCGATCTTGCGGAGCCGCGGCGAGAAATCGATCCCCTTCGTGTCGCGCAACTGCACGAGCACGCGGTCGGTGATCTTCGGGTTGCCACCGAAGCAGCAGTCGCCCTGGTCACGGACGAGGAGGAACTGCACGATCCCCTGCTGCTGCTTGCCGGGATACATGTAGCCCTTCAAGAGCACGTCGCGGCCGTCGAGGTCCCGGGCGGAGTCGGGGATCGCCATCGGCGGGTCGCCCGGCAGCGGCTGGAGCATCGCGTAGTTCGCCCGCACGAATCCCGGCGGCAGTTCCCGGGCGTAGACGAGCGACTGGTAGACGAGCCCACCCACGAGCGCACATACCGACACCGCGATGGCGGCGACCGCCATCCGCCTGCCGCCGAGCTCCGTCGGCCGCGCGGCTATGTCGCGCCAGGCGACGAGCCCGAGCACGATCCCGAGCACGGGCACGACGGCCAGCCACCAGTCGAGGAACGCCAGCGGCGAGAGGAGCGCGAGCACCACCGCGGCGACGACGGCCCCGCCGATGGCGCGATACTGTCCGTCGCCTTCGGGGACGGCGACGGGGGCCAGGGTGTCGGGAGAGTCGAAGAGGCCGCTTGCCATGGTTCAGTGTGGCTGCGACCGGAAGGCCGACCGCGCCGCGACGGCGACGATCGCAACGACGGCGGCCCAGGCAGCCCACTTGAAGAGCCGAAGCCGGTCGGCGGACTGGGCGGCGGCTGTGGGTTCCGCGGCGGACGGACCCTCCGGCTCGCCGAGCCCGTCGTCGCCGAGGACGGGCTTGATCCGGGCCGCGAGGGCGGCGTCGTCGGGAGACGCGGGCGGCGGTGGCCCCGCCGGGAGCCCCTCGCCGGCATCGCCCTCGCTGTCGGCGGCAGGTTTCGCGGCCGCACCCGGGGCGAGCGCCGCGGCGAACCCGGCGAGCGTGGCGGCCCGGCGGACGGCCTCCGGGTCGATCTTCTCGAGCTTCACGACCGCGGCCGCGGCCTCCGGCAGCGGGCAGGCACGGAGGTAGTTCACCACCGGCTCGCGCACGAAGATGTTGTCGGCGTCGGCCTTCTCGAAGAGTTCCGCGAGCCGGTCGATCACCGACCAGTCCTCCCACCGGGCGAGATCGGCGATCACGAGATCGGCGAGCTTCGGCTCTTCGAGCAGGATCCGCAGCGACTGGAGCACCCGCTCGCGCGGCACGATGTCGGACTCCTCGCCGAGAAACCGCAGCGCCATCACCGCCGCGTAGGTCTCGGTGAACGGCACCTCGCGGCCCTTGCGGTCGAGGAACAGGCGATCGACGAGGTCGAGCCCTTCGGGGCCGCGGAGCGTGACGTAGCAGGCGATGAGCGCGTCGAGCCCGTTGCGCACTTCGGCCTTTTTCTCCTCGGGCAGGTTGTCCCCCTTGAGGATCTCGGCGATCCGCTCCGCATCGGCCTTCGTGCCGCACACGCCGAGCATCGTGGCGTAGAGCCGCCGGCGGTTGGGCTGCACCTTCGGATCTTCGATCCAGGCGAGCAGTTGCGTGGGGTCCATCCGGCTCTCGAGCCCGCGCACGTCTTCATACGGCGCGACGGCGAACTCGTCGTAGGCGTCGCGGGCGAGCGTCTCGTCGGGATCCTCGAGATGCTTCTGGAAGAATGCCAGCCGATCCGCCCCCTTCTCCGGCAGGTCGCCGAGCTTGCGCAGATACTCGACCGCACGGTCGCTGAGCGGGATCGGGCTCGACCACACCAGGTTCGGCGGCTCGACGCCCATCAGGAGAAACAGCGATCCGGCCGGCTTCTCCTCGAGGAGGATCGTCTCGAGCTGCTTGGCGTCGGCCCCCAGCAGCCCGGCCTCCTCGACGAGCCCGGAGCCTTTGAGCACCTCGACGACCGCGAACTTCCCCTTCGGCAGCGGTCCCTCGGCCCGCGGCGAGAGCGCGGCCGCCGGCGGCCCCTCGACAAGCCGCGCGATCACCGCCGCCTGGCTCTGGGCGATTTCCTGCGCGAACGTGAGCGACACGGCCGAGCAGAACGGGCACGCCTCCACCCTCCCGGCCTGCCCGAGCAGGCTGGCCGCGAGGAGAAACGCGATGATTCGTGTGGGGGCTCGCATCACCGACAGTGTAGCGGACGGGGGAATGCCGGGGCGAGGCGGCAAACGCCTGTGATGGGCACACCGGCTCGTGACTGCCCTACGCCAGCGTGGGACAGGCTTCAGCCTGTCACTGCCTTTACACAGGCGCACCGGCTTCGGGCTCCCCGTATCCCGTCGCCGGACGTTCACTGCGGCCCTCCAGGCCTCCGTTCACTCGACTCCGGCTGCGCTGCGCCATCCATGGCTGCGCTTGCCTGCATACGCCTGCTCCCGGGACACGGGGAGCCCGAAGCCTCCCTCAACTGGAAAGGGGGAGGCGAGGGGTGCCCCTACCAATGAGCCGGCGTGAGTCACCAGCGGAGCCAT